>JBDSMV010000263.1:0-2552 GCA_039915715.1 Rubrivivax sp.
CGTTCGCGTCGGTCGGCGCCGGGGTGCAGCTGACGGCCGACTGGGTGCTGGCGGCAGCCCACCTGGGGTATGCGGCGGGCGGCAGCTACACCAACGGGTTCGGCACCCGCAGCATTGCGGCGGCCTACAACGCGCCGGGCTCGCAGATCGTGCCGGCCAACGACCTGACGCTCTTGCGCCTGGTGGCCGGGCCGGTGGTCAGCCCCGCGCCGCTGGTGGCGGTCAGTTCGTTGTTCGTGCCTTACGGCAGCTTCGCCGCCCAGGCGGTCACGATCACCAGCGCCAACGGCAACATCTACCCTCAACGCGGCTTCGCTTACGCGAGCATCGATGAATCGCTGGCGCAGGCCGAGCCCGATGGTGGCGGGCCGCTGGTCACGGTGAATTGGCTCTTGAGCCACAGCACGCAAACCTACGTCGAGGGCGGCGACAGCGGCGGGGGCCTGTTCATGGGCCAGGTGCTGAACACCGGTCTGTTGTTGGGCATCACCTCGGCGCAGATTCAGGACGGTGACGGCAGACCCACGGGGTCCACATTCGTGCAACCGGCGGCGTACCGCGGCTGGCTCGACCAGACGATGCTCAACGATCCCACCGACATGCAGGCCATCCTGTGGCAGGCGCCATCTGCCGTGCCGGAGCCCGCCGCTCTCGCGCTGACCAGCGTCGGGCTGCTGATGATGGCGGGATGGGTGCGGCGCCAGCGCCGGCAGCCCAGTCGCCACGCAGGCGAAGCCCCGCGCGGTTGACGCCCCCGCTGGCCGGCTACCGGGCACCGTGGTGGTTGCCCGGTGGCAACCTGCAGACGATCTGGGCTGCCACGCTGTCACAGCGCCACCTCGGCACCCCACCACAATTCAGTCGTGAGCGATGGGAGACGCCCGACGGCGACTTCATCGACGTCGACCACCTCGAGCCGCTCGACGGGCTCGGGCCAGCCGAGCAGCAGGTTGTACCCGGCGTCCGCAGCGCCGTCCAGCCGCGCCACCTGTTGATGTTCCACGGTCTGGAGGGCAGCAGCGCCAGTGCCTATGCGGCGGCCTTCGCCAGCATCGCCAGGCAACGCGGCTGGAGTTTTTCGGTGCCGCACTTTCGCGGCTGCTCTGGCACCGTCAACCGGGCTCCACGCGCCTACCACTCGGGCGACTTCGAAGAGGTGGGCTGGATCCTGCAGCGTCACCGCGCAGCCGCGTCGGCACCGCTGCTGGCCGTCGGCATTTCGCTGGGCGGCAACGCGCTGCTGCGCTGGGTCGAAGAAGCCGGCGCCAGCGCGGCGGCCACGGTGGCAGCAGCCGCTGCAGTGTGCGCACCGCTGGACCTGAGCGCCTCGGGCGCGGCCATCGACCGCGGCTTCAACGGGGCTGTCTATGCCCGCATGTTCCTGCGCACGATGAAGCCGCGGGCGCTGGCCAAGCTGCAGCAGTACCCGGGCCTGTTCGACCGCCAGCGCCTGCTCGCGGCCCGCAGCCTGTTCGAGTTCGACGATGTCTTCACCGCACCGCTGCACGGCTTCAGCGGCACGGCCGACTACTGGAAGCGCGCGTCGGCCAAGCCGCACCTGCACCGGGTGCGCATCCCGACCCTGGTGCTGAACGCGCGCAACGACCCCTTCGTGCCCGCCGAGTCGCTGCCCGATGACCGACAGGTCGGCCGCGACGTGACCCTGCGCCAGCCGGCCAGCGGCGGTCATGTCGGCTTCCCGCGGGGCCGGCTGCCGCCCGGTGATGTGCTGGCGATGCCCCAGGCGGTGCTGCAGTGGCTGTCCGAACGGCTGTGACGGGCTCGCGATCGGTGTACCTTCGGAGTCATGGATGACATCGTCAAGGCGGCCCTGCGCAAGTGGCCCAACGTTCCGCACTGCTATGGCTGGCTCGCGCTGGATGCGCGTGGCAACTGGTTCATGCGCGACGATCGCACTCAGGCGGCCGGGCCGTTTCCGCAGGCCAAGGGCAGCCGCATCGAGCACCGCAAGCTGATCGATTTCATCGAACGCAACACCGGCGCCGACGACCGCGGCAACGCGTATTTTCAGAACGGTCCGCAGCGGGTCTACCTGGAGCTTGAAGCGGCACCGTGGGTCTGGCGGCTGACGGCCGCAGCGCCCGCCGGCAAGGACGCGCAGCCGATGGTGCACGGCCATGACGGCCAGGCGACGCAGGTTCGCAGCGTTTGGCTCGACGAACAGGGGCGGGTGTTCCTGGACACCGAACTCGGCTTCGGGCTGGTCCACACCCTGGACATGGAAACAGCCGCGGCCGCGGTGGAGGCCGGGGTCTGGCAACCACAGGAGTTGTCTTTCTCGCAGATGCCCGGGCGCTTCGGCTATGTGCTGCATCCGCAAACGTCCGGCACTTGAGCGTCGGTCGGCGGCTTGGAGCGGGGCGGAGATCATCCCAATCCCTACGCCCGATGGGCGTTTGTGGATGCGCCCGATGGCCGTCAACGACGGGCAGCCCGTCCTAACCGTGAGCTTGTATGAACCGCTTCAGGACGTCTGCGTCCCGGCTTCGACCGGTGCATTGAGGCGCGCCGAGGCGGGCCTACTTTGGCGC
>JBDSMV010000305.1:0-3088 GCA_039915715.1 Rubrivivax sp.
CCGACACGGCATGGAACAGGCCATGCCAGAGCGCGTCTGTCCAGGCCATGCCGTAGGTGATGGCGAACCGCAGCGCCAGGCACAGCGTGGTCAGGCCTTCCACCACCACCGTCACCACCAGGATCAACAGGGCCAGGCTGCGCACATCGGCCAGTGCCAGCGAATGCGTTTCGGCCTGCAGGGCCAGGCGTGAACGCAGCCCGATGCGGCGCCCGATCAACAGCGCCAGCACGCTCGCCGAGGCCATCATGCCGAAGCCGCCGAGCTGAAACAGCACGAGGATCGTCACCTGCCCGAACATCGACCAGTGGGTGCCGGTGTCGACCACCGCCAGCCCGGTCACGCACACCGCCGACGTGGCGGTGAAGATCGCGGTGACGAGGTCGGTGCCACTGCCATCGGCATGCGCCCAGGGCAGCAACAGGAGCACCGTGCCGATTGCGATCGCAACCGCAAACAACAGCGCCAGCAACGCAGCCGGGTGCGACAGCCGCGCAGACATCTGCAGACTCAGCGCCCGTTGCTGCTCTTGGCCATGCGCGTCAGCACGGTCGGAAAGCTGACCGGCAGCGCATCCGGAAAGTCGCGGCTGTAGTGCAGCCCGCGGCTCTCATGACGGTGCAGCGCCGAGCGCACGATCAACTCGGCGCAGCTCACCAGGTTGCGCAACTCCAGCAGGTCGCGCGTGACGCGGAAGTTGGCGTAGTACTCGTCGATCTCGCCGCGCAGCAGCTTGATGCGGTGCAGCGCGCGTTCGAGCCGCTTGGTGGTGCGCACGATGCCGACATAGTTCCACATCACGAGCCGCAACTCGTCCCAGTTGTGGGCGATCACGACCTGCTCGTCGGCGTCCTCGACCTGGCTCTCGTCCCAATGCGGCAGGTCGGTTTCGGCCACCCGGCCTTCGGTGACGATGCGTTCGGCACAGGCGCGGCCCAGCACCACGCATTCCAGCAGCGAATTGCTCGCCAGCCGGTTGGCACCATGCAGCCCCGTGTAGGTGGTTTCCCCGACCGCATAGAGCCCGGGCAGGTCGGTGCGGCCCTGCAGGTCGGTGACCACGCCGCCGCAGGTGTAGTGTGCCGCCGGCACCACCGGGATCGGCATCGTGCAGATGTCGATCCCGAGGCTCAGGCAGCGCGCATGAATGGTCGGGAAATGTTCCTTCAGGAAGGCTTCGCCATGCGCATGCACGATCGGGCGTGCGTCGAGCCAGACATGGTCCAGGCCATGCTTCTTCATCTCGAAGTCGATGGCACGGGCGACGATGTCGCGCGGTGCCAGTTCCCCGCGTTCGTCGTGTGCGGCCATGAAGCGGACCCAGGCTGCCGAGCCCGGGCTGCCATCGGCCGCCGCATCGGGCAGCGTCAACCAAGCGCCTTCGCCGCGCAGCGCCTCGGTCAGCAAAAAGCTGCGTTCCTGCGGGTGATAGAGGCAGGTCGGGTGGAACTGGATGAATTCCATGTTGCCGACCCGGCAACCGGCGCGCCACGCCATCGCGATGCCGTCGCCGGTTGCCGTGTCGGGGTTGCTGGTGTAGCGGTAGACCTTGCCCACGCCGCCGGTGGCCAGCACCACGGCAGCGGCCGGCAGGGTTTCGACATGGCCGTGGTCCATGTCGAGCGCGTAGACGCCATAGCAACGCGGCGTCTCGCTGCGCTTGAGCTGGCGCGAGGTCACCAGGTCGACGGCCATCCAGCGTTCGCGCAAGGTGATGTTGGGGTGGGCGCGGGCGCGGGCCAGCAACGCGTCCTGGATCGCACGGCCGGTGGCGTCTGCGGCATGGGCGATGCGACGCACCGCATGGCCCCCTTCACGTGTCAAATGCAGCCCCATCGGCCCGCTGGCGTCGGGTGAGAACGGCACCCCGGCTTCGACCAGCCAGCGGATCGCTGCTTCGCTGTGCTCGGCGATGTAGCGGGCGGCGTCTTCGTCGACGATGCCGGCGCCGGCGACCCGGGTGTCGTGCACATGGGATTCGATGCTGTCGTCGGTGCCCAGCACGCCGACGATGCCGCCCTGCGCCCAGGCAGTGGCGCTTTCGTTCAACTCGCGCTTGGCCAGCACCACCACGCGGTGCGTCAGCGCCAGCTCCAGCGCCACCGCCAGCCCCCCCAGACCCGCGCCGATGACGACCACCGATGCATCGCCTGCATGAATGTCTGAAGGCGCTTCCTGTGCTGGGGCCGGTGCGGTCTTGTTCATGGGATGGGTGGGCAACGTCAAAGGATGGACACCGCGAAACCAACCGGCGGATGCCGGTCGGCGCGCTGCGACAACAAAGGCACAACGCACCATCAAGTCACGCCGGCGGGGCGATTCTAGGCAGCGCGGCCCGGTATCGATGCGCACATGGACGACCGCGAATCTATGATTCTGCGATGCGCATGATCGTCAGCAGAGAAGAGGCCAAGGCACAGTTTGACGTGGCCTTGCCGGGCAAGGTCGCAGCAGGGTGCGATGCGCGGGAACCAGCCTCGAGAGCCCGGCAAACCGCGGATGCGGCGGATGCCCAAACCGAGCTGATGGACCCTCGCACCCAGATCGTCGGTGACCGCGACGCCTACCTTGGCCAGGGCCGGCACGATGTGGGACGCCGCGTCGCTGAAGACCAGGTCGAGCTCTTCATCACCGCCGACGTGCCGGGGTCGCTGCAGAAGGAATTCATGCTGCACGCGCCCGAGTTCGTGGCCGTGCACGACATCGGCACCAGCGAGTCATTGCGGTTGCTGGCGAGCCTGGCCGACGCCGCAGGCGCACGGGTGCAACGGTTGTCGGTGCGGCGACAGGGCCAGGGCGTGGCGCTGGCGGTGCTGCAGTTCGTCGAGATTCCGCTGCCCGACGGCACATTGATGCGCATCTACTCCACCGATCTGAATGCCGACACGGCAGCACTGCGGCGTCCAATGGCCGGTATGGCCTTTCTTTCAGAATCTACGACGGGATGATTGGCACGGGAGATGGCGCGGGTTGAAAAACTAGTGGGGGCCAGTAGTGCGTTTTCGCACTTTGAACAATACACTCGTGTGAAGTCCTGCTCCTCCTTTTGACGGGGAGAAAGCGTTTCTTCATCGAAGCGGCAGCCGCA
>JBDSMV010000311.1:0-6090 GCA_039915715.1 Rubrivivax sp.
TCGGCGGGTATTACGGAAAAACTGGTCAATCTGTCGCGTGCGATGGTCGGGCACCTACCCGGCGGGCTCGGCCATGTCAGCGTGCTCGTCAGCATGTTGTTCGCCGGCATTTCAGGCTCCAGCACCGCAGAGGCCGCGGGCGTGGGCGGTGTGCTGATACCGGCGATGAAGAAGCAGGGCTACGACATCGAATTCGCGGTGTCGCTGATCGCCTGCGCCGCGGTCATGGGCGTGATCATTCCGCCGAGCATCCTGATGGTGGTCTGGGGCGGCGTGATCTCGGTGTCGATCGGCGGCCTGTTCCTGGCCGGGGTGCTGCCCGGCCTGTTGATGGCGCTGTCGTTCATGGTGGTGGTGTATATCTACGCCAAGCGCCGCAACTACCCGGTCTTCGCCAAGCCCACCGCCAAAGAACTGGGGTCGGCCAGCCTGCATGCGGTCCTGCCCATCCTGACGCCGGGCATCATCATCGGCGGCATCGTCGGTGGCCTTTTCACCCCCACCGAGGCGTCGGTGGTGGCGGTGCTCTACGCCATGCTGCTGGGGGTTTTCGTCTACCGGCGCCTGGGCGTTCGGCAATTGAGCGAAGCGATCTACGACTCGGCCCGCTTCGCTGCCATTTCGCTGTTCTGCATCGGCACCGCATCGGCGTTCGGCTGGCTGCTGGCCTACTTCCACATCCCGCAACTGTTCGTCGACATGGTGTCGGGCTGGGGTGGCGGCATCTCCAGCGTCGGGCTCATCACCGCGTTCTGCTTCCTGGTGGTGGGCTGCTTCATCGACGCGATCCCGGCGATCATCATCGTGGGCACCATCCTCGCGCCGCTGGCGTCGAGCGTGGGCATGCACCCGATCCATTTCGCGATCATCGGTGTCATCTCGATCGCCTACGGGCTGGTGACGCCGCCCTACGGCCTGTGCCTGATGATCGCCTGCACCGTCGGCGGCATCAAGATCCGCGCTGCGGTGCGGGACACGCTGGTGCTGTTCGTGCCGATGCTTCTGGTGCTGCTGTTCGTGATCCTGGTTCCGGACGCCATGCTGTGGCTGCCGCGCACGCTGATGCCGACCTTGGTCAAATGACCGCCGCAGCGTGAAGGCGTGAAGGCCTGAACCCGTGACCGGTCTGCAGCCGCTGAGCCCCAGCTTCGGCTTCGAGGCGTGCGATGTCGATGTCGCGCAACCACTATCCGACGACGCCTTCGCGCAGATCGAAAGCGCGTTCTATGCCGGCCAGTTGTTGGTGCTGCGCGGGCAATCGCTGACGCCCGCGCAGATGGTGGCGTTCGCGCGCCGGCTCGGCCCGCCCCAACCCCACGTGATCGACCAGTTCCACCATCCCGAAGCGCTCGACATCCTGATCCTGTCGAATGTGCAAAAGGACGGCGTGCCCACCGGTCTGCGGGATGCCGGCTCGTACTTCCACACCGACTATTCCTATCTGCAGGTGCCGGCCCGCGCCACCGTCCTGCATTCGATCACGGTGCCCAAAGTCGGCGGCCACACGCTGTTCGCGAACCAGCAGGCTGCGTACGACGATCTGCCGCAGGCGATGAAAGCGCGCATCGAGCCACTGGTCGGCATCCATCACTACGGCAACCGCCACGATGCAGACGACCGCAGCCGCACCGCGGCATCGCGGCTGAACGCGCAGCAGAAGGCGAAGATGCCCGTCGTCAGGCACCGCATCGCGCGGCTGCACCCGGTGACCGGACGCAAGGCGCTGTACGCGGTGTCTGGCAGTTCGTTCGGCATTGTCGGCATGCCGCAGGACGAAGCCCTCGACCTGCTGGACGAACTCGCGGCGCACTCGACGCATGAAAAGTACCGCTACCGCCTGGCCTACGGCGTCGGCGATGTCGTGATCTGGGACAACGCATCGCTGCTGCACGCGGCCACGCTGACCGACCCGGACGACCCGCGCACCTTGTGGCGCATCACAGTGCTGGAAAGCGGCGGCCCACGCGATGCGCCGTCTGCTACGGCTTGCCAACCAGCGCCAGGCGCCGCTTCGGTGGCTCGGCAGGATCGGCCGTCTGGTGGCTGAGCAGCGCCGCGATCTCGCTCGCCGGTGCTGGGCGCCCGAGGTGATAGCCCTGCGCCGCGTGGCAGCCGAGCGCCTGCAGTGCATCGAGTTGCTCAGGCTGCTCGACACCTTCGGCAATGATGACCATCTCTAGGCAGCTGCCCAGGCTGGCGATGGCGCGAACGATGGCAGCGGCCTGGTGGTTGTCGACCACGTCGCGCACGAACGAGCGGTCGATCTTGAGCTTGTGGAACGGAAACGACCGCAGGTAGCTGAGCGACGAATAGCCGACCCCGAAGTCGTCCAGGCTGACGTGCACGCCGAGTGCCAGCAGCTGGCGCAGGATGGTCAGGTTGATCGAGTTTTCGACCAGCAGCACCGATTCGGTGATCTCCAGGTCGACCCGCTCCGGGGCCAGGCCGGTGGCCGCCAGCGCCCGCGCGACGGTCTCGACGAAATCGCCTGCCCTGAGCTGGACCGGCGACAGGTTGACTGCGACGCCCACGGTCGACGGCCACCGCACGGCCTCGGCAAAAGCCGCGTGGAGCACCCATTCGCCGATCGGCTGGATCAGCCCCGTTTCTTCGGCCAGCGGAATGAAGGCTTCGGGCATCACAAGGCCGCGCGTCGGATGGCGCCAGCGCAGCAGCGCTTCGAAGGCCACGACCTGGCGCCGCATCAGGTCGAAGATCGGTTGGTAGAAAAGCTCCAGCTCGCCGTTCGCTGCGGCCTGGCGAAAGTCGACCTCGAGCGCGCGGCGTTGCTGCGCACACTCGTCCATCTGAGCCTGGAACGGCCGTGACTGGCCGCCGCCCGCAGATTTGGCCGCGTACAAGGCCAGGTCGGCGCGCTTGAGCAGGTCGCTGGCGTGGTTTCCGTCTTGCGGCGACAGCGCGGCGCCGACGCTGGCACCGACGCAGACCTTGTGACCGGCGACGTCGAAGGGCGCGGCCACCGCGTCGACCAGGCGCGTGGCCAGTGCGATCGACGCCGCGGGTTGCGGCGCGCCGCACTGGATGATGGCGAACTCGTCGCCGCCCAGGCGGGCCACGAAGTCGTTCTGGCGCACGCAATCGCCCAGGCGGCCGGCAACCGCCTGCAGCAGCGCGTCGCCGACCGGGTGACCCAGGGTGTCGTTGACCGCCTTGAATCGGTCGAGATCGATGCACAGCACGGTCAGTGATTCGCCCGCGCCGATGGATGCGAGGGACCGCTCGAGCCGTTCACCGAAGAACAGCCGGTTCGGCAGACCCGTCAGTGCGTCATGCCGGGCCATGCGTTCGATTTCAGATTCCCAACGCTTGCGTTCGGTGATGTCTTCGTGCGTGGCCACCCAGCCTCCGCCCGGCATCGGCTGGTGCTTGATGGCCAGGGTTCGGCCGTCGTTCAATTCAGTGAAGGTCTGCGACGGTTTGTCCGACACCGACAGTCGGCCGCGCCACTCGAGATAGGCACTGCGCTCCATCTTCGGGAAGCAGCCGCTCTGGTAGCGGTGATCGACGATTTCCGCCAGTGTCGTGCCCGGCCGCATCAAGTCGCGCGGCAGCCGGTAGAGGTCTGCGTAGCGGTTGTTGCAGACGATCAGACGGTGCTCGTGGTCGAAGAAGCACAAGCCCTGGGTCATGTTGTTGATGGTCGCGTCGAAGCGCAGCGATTGCTGCGCCTGCTCGAACAACACGCCTTCCAGGCGCCGCAGCGCGTGCGAACGGCCCGCCACGTAGGCCCCACATGCGATGGCCACGCACACGGCAGCGACCAGCGCTGCCACCTCGACCAGCGGACGGCCGGTCGCAAGCCGCAGCAACACCGCGCAGGCTGCGGCGGTGGCCGCGGCGCTCGCCGCGATGACGCGCCATCGCCGCTCACCAGACGCCGCGGTCGCGCTGGCCGCGGCCGCGGCCGCCGATTCAGCCGCAGCGGATCTCTCAGAGCGGTGACGCGGCCACGCGCGGGCGAAAGATTTGAGCATGCCGGCCGCGAAGCGGGTCCGCTGAAGCAGAGGGGTTGCCCTGGGTATCGGCACCCGGTTGCCGGAAGTGAAGCCTTCCCCGACGTGTGCCGTTCTGCGCCAGGCCGAATCAGCGTGGCGGCGCGGTGGTCGGCGCGCGTTCTGGGTCGTTGGCGGCGTCTTGTCGCGCCATCTCGGTGCCCAGCGCGGCCAGCGCCTCACCGTAACGTCGCAGCACTGCGGCCGGTGCCTCGGACGGCTCCGGCGCTTGCACCAGTGGCTGCCAAACCGCGGCACCGATGCCGGCCAGCACCGCGTGCCGGCGGATCGCTGATGCCGGTGGCAGCGACAGCTCTCCGTGCGAGCTGTCGACCCGTGACCATTCGCCGCCGAGGTGCACGCCCAGCAGGTACAGGTGCCGGTGCAGCGGCGACAGACGGATCTCGATGCGAGCCGCGATGCCGCTGGCGTCGTCTTCGTGGCGCGTCTTCAGTTCAGCGTATTCGCGCAGGCTCGTTACCGGCAGCGCGTCGACATCGCCGACGCCGAAGCGCTGTGCCAGTTCGCGCGCACGGGCCAGCCGGGGCGCCTGCTGGGAGCGCATGCGGTCGCGCACCTCGGCCGGCGCCAGCGCGTAGCCGCCGAGCCACTGGCTGACGTAGCCGATCTGAAAGCCAAGTTCGAGGATGCCCGCACGATGACCCGCAGGCAACGTGCCCAGCAACGGTTGCGACGCTTCGGCCACCTCGGCCGTCTGCTGTTGCCAGCGCGCCTCATCGTTGCCGCTGATCCAGCCCCAGCGCTGCAACAGCCGCTCGGTGGCCGGCATCGCGAACACTGCCATCTGCAGCCGCCCGAGCGCGACGAACGCCAGCGCCAGCGCCAGTGTGGTCAGCAGCACGCGGATCGCGACAGGCAAGGCGGACAAACGCATCGGCCGAGGGCTTCTGGGAGTGGAACGACTATCGTAGGTCGCGGCTGAATCCCCGGCCGCATGTTTCGGCGATCGGTGTCGGCCGCACCGGGAGAACCGCGATGCTGGGTGGCGAACTGGCGTGGCACCTGCTGAACGTCGTGCTGCTGACAGCGGTGGTGGCACCGCTGGTGCTCTGGCGCTACCGGGTCGCGGTGCTCGCCGGCATGCAGCGCCGGCTTGGTTTGCCGCTGCCGGTGCCGCCGCTGTCGTTGCTGTCGCAGCGTGCGTCTGCGTCTGCGTCTGCGTCTACGGCTGCGGTCGCAACGGCGGCTCTCCCTGCGGCAGAGGTTGCAGGCGCGCCCGCCGCCGTTGCGGCGTTGCTGGCGTGGGAACGGCGGCTGCGACGTCGCGTCTTCGTCGCGGTGCTGGCCGCGGCTTTCTTGCCTGCACTGTTGCTGTCGGCGTTGTATCTGGTGTTGGCCGGGTTGCCGATGACCCCGGCGCACCTGGTCATCAAGGCCGGCGTGCTGTGCAGTGCGGCGCTGCCGATCTATGCGCTGTTGACCGCGACACCGTTTGCGCGCGCGCTGCGGCTGTGGGTCGCAACGATGGTCGGCGCCGCAGCCTTCGGCGTCGTGCTGTCGATGGCGCAGCGCCCTTTCTACGGCCGGGCCCCGAGCTGGGACCAGGCGCTGAACTTCATCACCTTCTTTCAACTCGCCGCGCTGACGCTCTGGGTGCCGATGCTGCTCGGTCTGGTGGTCGGCGCGCGCCGGGTGCGCGGCGTCGCGCCGATCGTGCTGGCCGGCTTGCTGGTATTCGGCCTGGCGCCGCTGCTGGGTTTGCGGCTGACGCAGTGGTTGACCGGCACCCGCACCGGCGCCGAATGGGTGCTCTCGGGAATCGGCCTGGACACCGGCTTCGTGCTGCTGGCGCTGCCGGCGGGCGCACTGGCATGGTGGCGGCTGAAGACGCTGGCCGACCGCTACGAGGCCAAGCGCTTCTCTGACCTGCAGTTGCTGGCACGCAGCGCCTGGGTGCTGGTGGTCGCGAGCCAGGCGGTGGAGTTGATCAGCGTGTACCCGGACCCGCGGTCGCTGGTCATGATCCTCGCTGCCAGTTCCGTCGCGGCGCTGGTGTTTCCGCCGCTGCTGGCCGCAGCGCTGCGCCGTGCGCACGGCGCAGAGCCCCGGCCTGCAG
>JBDSMV010000347.1:0-7208 GCA_039915715.1 Rubrivivax sp.
CTCGTCGGCCTTGCCGCTGCCGACAAACAGTGCGGGGTCGGGTGCGCGGCGGTTGGCTGTGATGCGCGACACCGCCACGTCGCCAGCAGACGCGGCCAGCAGCGCCAGTTCGTCCAGCGTGGGGTCGAACCGCCCGTCGTTGCCGATGTTCACGCCCACCAGCACCACCCGGGTGCGGTTGTCGTCGGGCTGCCGCGCCGCGTCGGCCAGGTTCGCGCTCAAAAGCGCTGCCGGCCGCTGACAGTCGACGGGACCGACGGAGCCAGCAGGCTCACGCGGGCTGTTCGCCGGCGTCGCCCGCGTGGAAGTTCACGGCCCGGCTCGGCACCACCGTTGAGATAGCGTGTTTGTAGACCATCTGCGTGACCGTGTTGCGCAGCAGCACCACATATTGATCGAAGGATTCGATGTGGCCCTGGAGCTTGATGCCATTGACCAAATAGATCGACACCGGCACATGTTCCTTGCGCAGCAGGTTCAGAAAGGGGTCCTGCAAAAGTTGGCCTTTGTTGCTCACGATATCTTCCGTGATGAATGGAAAGAATGACGGTATCACAGCACCCCCGGGGCAACCCGGGTGTGCGGGTTTTGCCGCCGGGACGCGGTCGCGCCGCCTTCATTTCTCATCGAAAGGGTTGCTGGCCGAACGCATCTCGATCCGAACCGGCGTGCCGACGAGCTTGAAGTGGTCGCGAAGCCGTCCTTCCAGAAAGCGCTTGTAGCTGGCGGTGACATGGTCGAGCGAGGTGCCGTGAATCACGACCAGCGGCGGGTTCATGCCGCCCTGGTGGGCATAACGCATCTTCGGTCGGAAGCGACCCTCGCGCCGCGGCGCCTGGTGCTCGGCGGCTTCGTGAACCAGGCGGGTCAAAACCGGCGTGGGCATCTTTACGGTGGCCGACGCATGGGCCTGCATCAAGCCCTTCCAGACCGCATTCAGGCCGTGGCGTTTGAGCGCCGACATCTGCATCACCGGCGCAAACTTCAAGAACGCCAGCCGGGTCTCGATCGAGCGCTGCAAGGACTGGCGCTGGTAGTCGTCGGTGGCATCCCACTTGTTGACGGCCAGCACCACGGCCCGGCCCGACTCCAGGATGTAGCCAGCGATGTGCGCGTCCTGTTCGGTCACCCCCTGCGTGGCGTCCAGCAGCAACAGCACCACGTTGGCATCGGCGATCGCCTGCAATGTCTTCACGACCGAGAACTTCTCGATCGACTCAAAGACCTTGCCCTTGCGCCGCAAACCGGCGGTGTCGATGAACTCGAAGCGCCGCCCGTCGCGCTCGAACGGCACATGGATCGCGTCGCGCGTGGTGCCGGGTTGGTCGAAGGCCACCAGCCGCTCTTCGCCCAGCCAGGCGTTGATCAGCGTGCTCTTGCCGACGTTGGGGCGCCCGGCCACCGCCAGGCGCACCGGGCGGTCGGCATCGGCGGCGGCGTCTCCTTCTTCATCGTCGTCGTCCACGATGTGCTCGGCCAGCGCAGCTTCGAGCAGGCTGCGGATGCCTTGTCCGTGCGCGGACGAGATCGGGTGCGGATCGCCGATGCCCAACTCGTGGAATTCACCCAGTAGTGGCGACTCGACCATGCCTTCGGCCTTGTTGGCCGCCAACAGCACCTTCTTCTGTTGGGTGCGGAGAAAGGTGGCGATGTCATGGTCCTGCGCCGACAGCCCGCCGCGCACGTCGACCACGAAGATCACCGCATCGGCTTCGGCCACCGCCTGCCGGGTCTGCTTGGCCATTTCAGCGACCACGCCACTGGGTTTCTCGGGCTCGAAGCCACCAGTGTCGACGACGATGAATTCGAGCTTGCCGAGACGCGCGTCACCATAGTGCCGGTCGCGCGTGAGGCCGGGGTAATCGGCCACGATGGCATCGCGGCTCTTGGTGATGCGGTTGAACAGCGTCGATTTGCCGACGTTGGCACGGCCGACGATCGCCAGTACCGGCTTCATCAGGGCCTGAAGGCGTAGAGACCACCCTTTCGGGTCGCCACCAGCAGGGTGTTGCCTGACAGCGCCGGGGTGCCGACCACTGCCGAGCCGTCAGTCGGCAGGCGCAGTTGCTGCTCGCCGGCCTCGCTCGACAGGAAGTGCACGAAGCCTTCCCGGTCACCGAACACCACCGACGGACCCACCGCCAGCGCACCACTGAGGCCTCGGTACAGCAGCTTCTCGCTGGTCCAGGCCACTTCGCCGTTGAGCGCACGCCAAGCGCTGATGCGGTCGCTGGCGTCGGCACCGTAAATCCGCTCGGCATCGCTGCCGACCGCCTGGATGCCGCCCACGTTGCGCGACCACAGCAGCGCCCCGCGCTCGACATCGGCGCAGGCGACTGCAGCCTGGAACGAGCGCGCGCAGGCACGGCTGCCGACCCGCACCGCGGGCCCGATCAAGTCGGCCAGGCGTTCGACCTCGTTACTGCCGCGCGGCGACGCCATCGCGACTTCCCAGCGAATCGAGCCGTCACGCGGGTCGACACCCGCCAGCTTCTGACCCTGCCCCACGAGCAAGGTGTTGCCAATAAAGGTCACGACGCTGGCTTGCGCCAAGGTCAGTGCATCGCCCGGCCGTTCCAGATCCCACAGGCGGCGACCGTCGAGCACGTCGAAGGCATGCACGGCCCTGTCCACACCCATCACGAACACGCGCTCGCCGGCCACCAGCGGCGGTGTCACCACACTGGACGTGAGCCGTTTGCGCCAGAGTTCGCGCCCGCCGTCGAGCACCACCACCTCGTTGCCGCGCGTGACGACGCTGGCATAGCGGCCGTCGCTGCCCACACCGGCAGCGATCTTGCCGGCCACGCGGGTGCGCCAGACCTCGGCACCGGTGTCGGCCGAGAGCGCGACCACGTCGCCGTCTTCCGACGCGACATAGAAGCGGCCGTCACGAACCGCCGGCACCAGCGGAAAGCCGATCGTGCCGATGCGCGCGGTCCAGGCGACCGCGGCGCTGATCTTCGGCGCGTAAGTCTCCAGCGGTGTCGGCTTGGGGCGGTCACTGGAGCACGCCACCAGCGCGACCAAAGCCAGCGTCATCGAGGTCATCGACACCCACCGGCCGCTGCGGCTGCGGCTGCGCAGATTCACCGCCATCACGGCTTGGCTCCGGAAGCCACCGCCGATGCGCCAGTCGCCACGGCAGTGGCGGTGACCACCGGTGCCGCGCCAAGGGCAGCCAGCTTGGCTTCGATCACTCGCCGGTAGTCCAGCCGGTCGCTCATCGCGGCCCAGGCGCGCTGGTAGGCCGACTTGGCTTCGTCGGGCTTGCCCTTGAGAATCAACAGATCGCCGCGGCGATCGGCCACGAGGGCCTCGAAGGCCGGTGCCGTGGCACCGTCCAGTGTTTTCAACGCTTCGTCGGTCTGCTTGGCTTCGGCCTGCCAACCGGCCAGTCGCAGCAGGGCGATGGTCTTGATGTCGTCCTGCGCGGCATGGTCAGCGACCCAGCGCAGGCTTTCGCGCGCCGCGTCGGCCTGGCCATTGGCGGCCTGGACGGACGCTGCCGCCAGCCCGGCTTGTTCGGCATAGGCAGTGCCGGGGAACCGGTCGCGCAGATCGGTGAAGATGCGCCCGGCCTTGGCTGCGTCGCCGACGATCACGGCGCGGTCGAGTTCCTCGAACATCGCGCCGGCCTGCTGGGCCTTCTGGCGTTGCCAGTAGTTCCAGCCGTTCCAACTGGCATAGACCACCAGCACCAGCACCAGCGCCCAGGTGATGAGGTTGCCGTGCTTGTTCCAGAACGCCTTGAAGGCGTCGAGTTGCTCCTGCTCTTGCAGGTCGAGTTGTGTGGCCATCGTCAGAAATCTGGAAAGTCGAAGATTATGGGGTGCGCAATTCGGGGGCCCAGGTCGCGACCTCAGCCATCGGACGCGTGAATTGGGGTGCCTCTGCATCGGTGCTGCGCAACGACTTGATCGCCACCTCGCCTCGCGACAATTCGTCGGTGCCGAAGATGAGCGCGTGGGTGGCTCCGCTGGCGTCCGCTCGCCGGAACTGCGACTTCAGACTGCCATGGCCGTCCTTGCCGGTCGCGTGCATCAGCACCGAGACGCCGGCTGCGCGCAGCGCTTCGCAGCATTGCACCGCTGCGGCGACCGCATCGGCCTGCGGCACCACCGCGTAAACATCGGGCGCAACGGGCGGCGGCTCGATGCCGGCGGTCTGCAACAAGTCCAGCACACGTTCGATGCCCATGCCCCAGCCGATGCCGGGCGCAGGCTTGCCGCCCATCAACTCGACCAAGCCGTCGTAGCGCCCGCCGCCGCAGACGGTGCCCTGCGCACCGAGCCGGTCGGTGATCCACTCGAACACCGTCAACGAGTAGTAGTCCAGGCCGCGCACCAGACGGTGGTTGACTCGGTAGTCCTGCCCTGCCGCGTCGAGCGCGGCACGGACGCCGTCGAAATGCGCAAGCGATGCCTCCGACAGAAAGTCCATCAGCCGCGGCGCGGCCTCCACCACCGGCTGCAGCGTCGGGTTCTTGGTGTCGAGGATGCGCAGCGGGTTGGTGTGCAGGCGGCGTGCGGCTTCTGCATCGAGCAGGTCGCTGTGGCCTTCCAGGTAGGCGATCAGCGCCTGGCGGTGCTGTTGGCGTTCAGCGGCTTGGCCCAGGCAGTTGATCTCGAGCCGCACATCGGCAAGGCCAAGGTCGCGCCAGAGCGTGCGGCACATCAGGATCACCTCGGCATCGACATCGGGGCCGGCAAAGCCGAGCGCCTCGACACCCACTTGATGAAATTGCCGATACCGCCCGCGCTGCGGCCGCTCGTGCCTGAACATCGGTCCGATGTAGTAGAGCCGCTTGCCGCCGTCACGCAGGATCGAGTGCTGCAGCGCCGCGCGCACCACGCCCGCCGTGCCCTCGGGCCGCAGGGTCAGCGGATCGCCGTTCAAGCTGTCGACGAAGGAGTACATCTCTTTCTCGACGATGTCGGTGACCTCGCCCAGGCCGCGTACGAACAACGGCGTCGGTTCGACGATCGGCACGCGGATGTTGAGGTAGCCATAGCGCCGCATCAGCGAGCGCACGCGGTCCTCGAACCACTCCCAGCGCGCCGATTCCGGCGGCAGGATGTCGTTCATGCCTTTGACGGCCTGGATGGTTTCGGGCATGGCGGAGCGACGGAATACGAGGGGGACAGGGGTCGCGAACGGGGCGCGAGCGAAGGGGGAGACAGTGAGTCTGAGCGAACCGCAGCGCTTCAGACGCCGGCCGTCACCGTTGCGGAACCCGGCCCGTTCGACCACCGGACGGGTGGCAAATCGACAGCGTCAATGCGCTGCGGCCGTGGCCTCGGTGGCGGTACCGAAACGGCGCTCGATGTAGCTTTCGACCAGCGCGTGGAACTCGGTGGCGATGTGTGCGCCGCGCAGCGTCAACGCCTTCTGACCGTCGATGAAAACCGGCGCAGCCGGGGCCTCGCCGGTGCCCGGCAGGCTGATGCCGATGTCTGCGTGCTTGCTTTCGCCGGGGCCGTTGACGATGCAGCCCATCACCGCGACCCTCAGATTCTCGACCCCCGGATAGCGGGTCTTCCAGACCGGCATCTGGGCGCGCAGGAAGTCGTCGATCTGCTTGGCCAAGTCCTGAAACGTGGTGCTGGTGGTGCGTCCGCAGCCGGGGCAGGCGGTGACGCTCGGGTTGAAGGCACGCAGGCCGAGCGACTGCAGAATCTCGGTGGCCACCACCACCTCCTGGGTGCGGGCCTCGCCAGGTTGCGGGGTGAGGCTGACGCGAATGGTGTCGCCGATGCCTTCCTGCAGCAGGATGCCCATCGCCGTGGCGCTGGCCACGGTGCCCTTGGTGCCCATGCCGGCTTCGGTCAGGCCCAGGTGCAGGGCGTAGTCGCAGCGCCTGGCAAGCGCCCGGTAGACCGAGATCAGGTCCTGCACGCCGCTGACCTTGCAGCTGATGATGATGTGGTCGGGGTTCAGACCCATGTCGCGCGCCACCTGCGCCGAGGTCAACGCCGACTGGATCAGCGCCTGGTACATGACCTGCTTGGCATCGGCCGGTTGCGCACGGCGCGCATTCTGGTCCATCAGATCGGCGAGCAACTCCTGGTCCAGGCTGCCCCAGTTGACGCCGATGCGCACCACCTTGTCCAGGCGCGCAGCGGTCTCGACCATCATGCCGAACTGGCGGTCGCGCTTGTCGCCCTTGCCGACGTTGCCGGGGTTGATGCGGTACTTGCTGAGCGCCGCCGCCATCGCGGGGTGCTCGGTCAGCAGACGGTGGCCGTTGTAGTGGAAGTCGCCCACCAGCGGCACATCGACTCCCATGCGATCGAGTTGCTCGCGGATGTGCGGCACCGCGTCGGCGGCTTCCGGCGTGTTGACGGTGATGCGCACCATCTCGCTGCCCGCCTGTGCAAGTTCCTTGACCTGAATCGCGGTGCCGATCACGTCGACGGTGTCGGTGTTGGTCATCGACTGCACGCGCACCGGGGCATCGCCACCGACGGTCACCACGCGCTCGCCCCACACCACGCGCGCCTGGCGCGAGCGGCGCGGCGCGGGTGCGGCGGCATCGATCGGGTCGGAAATATCCAGGCTCGCAGGGCAGTCGGGGGCGTTCATCGGCGGGGCCTCGGGGTTGCGGTGACGGCGTGCGATCGTGCTTTGGACTGCAACGGATTCAGCGCAGTTCGAGCCGCGCAATGTTGTCGCGGGTCGACGCAGCCAGGTCCACCGGCTTGCCACGGAAGCCCACTTGCGTGGACGCCGCATTGCCGATCGTCAGCCGCATCGGCAGCGCGCCGTCAAGGCCGACGTTCTCGCCCGGCTGCACCGTGCGCGACAGGAGGATTTGACCCGTGCCGTCGCGCACTTCGATCCACGACGACTGGCTGGAACTTAACTGCACGATGCCCGACGCCGCGGACGACGCCGGTACTTCGTTGGCGGGCGCGGCGAACACGGTTTCGACGGTGGGCATCGATGCCGCGGCCGAGCCGGAAGCGGCGGAGCCCGCAGGGTCGGTCGCGGCCTCACCTGATGCGGTGGCGGCGGGTCGCCCTGCATCGGCCGCCGATGCCGAGTCGCCGGGCGCAGTTCCGATCACCACGGGCACCGGACCAGCCGCAGGTGCCGCAGACGGCTTCCAGACCGATTCCGGCACCAGAAACACCACCACCGCGGCCACCATCAGCAGCGCCGCGGCCCAGACCATCGGGCGCACCGCGCCATTGGCGAAGCTGGGC
>JBDSMV010000383.1:0-5693 GCA_039915715.1 Rubrivivax sp.
ACACCCATGGCCGTGCCCACGTGCCGGTGATCGACGAAGCGCTCAAACCCATCGGCATGCTGGATGCGCGCGACGCATTGCGGGCGCTCTTGACCGACGAGCGCTACGAGGAAGCGCTGTTGCGCCACTACGTGATGGGTGTGGGATATCACTGAAGCCCGTCAAGGGTCGGGCTGAAACGCGTGGGTAGCCTGGTAAACCCACGCCGCCTGGCGCATGACCCCGCGGGTTGGTCAGCACGCGGGTCGCGCCGACAACGTGTTGGCGGGGCAACGCGGCGGTGTGGCGCCGCGCGACGGCAGGCAGGTGGCGCCGTTGCAGGCGTAAGGGCCTGACGGCGCGGTAGTGGCCGCATCGGTGGCCGCTGGCGCGCTCGCCCGGACCCCCATGCCTGAGGGCTTGATGCCCGCCGAGGCGTCGGGCCCAATCGACTGCTTCGACCGCGTCGACCGCGAAACCGCGGCGGCTCATGCGCCGGGCAGACATCGGCGCTCGGTGAATTGCAAAAGGCAGGTGCGGAATGAAGAAGCTCTGGCGATCGGTTGTTGCACTCTGCATCGTGGGCTTCGGCTGCACGGGGTTGGCCGGTGCCGCGCCGGTCACCTTCGGCTTCACCGGAACCGTCACTGACGACCCGTTCTCGATCAGCAGTTTTGGCGCGCCCATCAGCGGCAGCTTCAGCTTCGATTCGGCGGCACCCGACGGGATCGCAAACCCCGCCAATGGATCGTTCGCCAGCATCGGTCCCGGCTTCGGCTTCAGTGTGATGGTCCACGGCACGCTCTACTCCAGCTTCGGCGGGTTGACGGTCAACACCGCCAACAACATCTCCAGTGGTGACCAGTACGGCGTGATTGCGTCTGACGCGCTGATCACGCTCGAGCTGTTCCTGCAGGACGGCACCGGGCTCGCGTTGACGAGCGATGCACTGCCCACGCTGCCGCCGATGCTGTCCGCCTTTGCATTTCGCCAGTTTCGGCTCTTCAGTGACGACGCAGAATTCCTGGGCACAGTGGACACCCTGGTCTGCACGGCGGGTTGCACCGTCGCCGAGCCGGGCTCGTTGGGTTTGGTGTTGGCGGCGCTGACCTTCTTGTGGTTGCCGCTCCAGACAGCGCGGCGCCGCAGCCAATGACCTCGGCCGGTTGAAGTCGTCGACCAGCGCGGTGATCATTGAGACCCCAACCGCTCGAAGAGCGACTCAACCCCACAGGAGCACATCCGATGCGCAGCCACTTCAAAATTCTTGCGGCGCGTTGCGCTGCCGCGGCATGCTTTGCGTTGACAGGCCATGCCGCCATGGCCGTCGACGGGGTCGTCCTGATCGACCAGAACAAGGCCCTGGCCGGCAACGTGACGCCGGGTGACACGCCGGGCTTCCCGGTCACGATCACGCAGGCTGGCAGCTACCGTCTGTCTGGCAACCTGACGGTGCCCGATGCCAACACCTCGGCGATCGTGATCGCTGCCGACGTGGTGGGTGTGACGATCGATCTGAACGGCTTCGCGATCGTCGGCCCCACGGTGTGCAGCGGGTTCCCGCTCACCTGCAGCCCGTCAGGCACTGGCAACGGCGTCTTCACGGCGGGCGCCCGTGCCGGCACGGTTCGCAACGGCACGGTGGTCGGCATGGGTGGCACCGGCGTGAGCATGGGCGGGGCTGGCAGTTCGGTCGAGAACGTCACCGCCACCAGCAACGGCGGCCACGGCATCTATGTCGCGCTGGGCACCGCCACCCACAACCGCGTGATCAAGAACAGGCTCAACGGCGTTTTGGCAAGCAATGCGCTGATCACGCACACCTTCGCGTCGCAAAACGCTGGCGCAGGGATCGGCGGCAATGACAGCCTGTTCACCCAGAACACCCTGGTGGTCAACGGCGGGGTCGGCATCGCCGCGTCGAACTCGGCGTTCCTCAGCAACCAGTTTTCGTCGAACAACGGCGGCGCCGCAAACCCTCAGTTCAACGGCCGCAACGCGATCGGGCCGAACGGGTGCGACGGCAGCACCTGCCCTTGAATGGCACGGGGGGCTGCAGCGCGGCTGCTGCTGCCCCCCGCTCGATCGGTTGACGACGACCTGCCGGTGAAGAGCGCTTTCAAGCCCGCTTGCGAACGTTTCCTGAAACGGCCCCCGCGACAGCCATCAACCCCAGCCCGAACAGCGCCCACGTGGCGGCCTCTGGCACCGGCAAGGCCGGGCTGTTCAGCACCATCTTGATTTCAGCCAGACCATTGCGGTCGAACAGCGGGTTGGCGAAGCCGATGTAATTCGCGTTTTGGCCTTGGATCTCGGTGATGCCGTTCTGCGTCAACGGCGGGCTTTGCGTGTCGTAGTCGAACGAGAAAGCCTTGTCCGCGACGACCGCGAAGGTGTACTGGTTGATGTCGGGAATGACGAAGCTGAACTCCGGCGACAAAAATAACGTGTGGTCGAGCGCGGTGGTGGCGGTGCGGTTGATTTCGAACAATTTTTGATCCTTGCCGAGAAAGATCAGAAATTTGAAGGTGGTGTCGGCATTGGCGGTGAGCAGGAAACCGAAGCTGCCGATGGCTTGCGGGCCCGCTGTGAACGCGAGCGTTTGCCCGACGCCCATATTGGCCTGCCTCGGCGATGTGCCGTCGTTGATGCTGGTGAAGGCGGTGCTGTCGAACAGCACGCCAGCATGGGCCACCGAGGCCGCGGCAACCAGAGCGGCGGCGCTAGCGATTCTTAGGGTTTCGTACATCGATCGTCTTCCTTGAAAGCGTGGTGTGGATGTGCTGCAGCGAACAGGCATGAGAGCACTGTATCCAGGCTCTTAAAGGTTACGCAGCACAGCGCACGCGAAAGGCTCAGTTCCAGAACTTCTCACGGCCCACCCCCCTCGCTTCGGGTGGTTGGCGGCGGGTGGGCCACTTCCGCTTGTGGCCGAAGACCCACTAAGCCCGCCCTTGGCGCCCTCGCCGCCCAGCCAACGGCGGCGTTGTCGAGCCCCTCACGATCAGCTCGACCTCGATCTCCTGCTGTTGCGGCTCTGTGATGCTGCCGTCCAAACGACCCAGCAGATAGTCCGCTGCGCGGGTCCACATCGCTTCGGTCGGCACATGGATGGTGGTCAGCGCGGGCAGCCAGTGGTGCGACATCTCCAGGTCGTCGAAACCCACCACCGACAGGTCGCGCGGCACCGCCAGGTTCTGCGCCTGACATTCCAGCAGCGCACCCCAGGCCAGCACGTCGTTGCCGCACAGAAGCGCGGTGGGCGCGGGGGTGGCGGCCAGCAACGCCCGAGTGCCAGCGCGGGCGTCCTGCAGGGTGTAGCGCGCCTCGACCAACGCGCGCGGTGGCAGCTTCAGTCGCGCTGCAGCCAGCGCTTCTCGCACGCCTTCGATGCGCTCGGCCGCGCGGTCGTTGCCGTCACCGATGCCGGCCAGCATGGCGATGCGGCGGTGCCCCAGGTCGAGCAGATAGCGCACCGCACGCCCGATCGCCTCGCGGTTGCGAAAGCCCACGCAGGCGGCACCACCAGGCGCCGGGAAGCTGCCGGTGTGCACCCACGGCAAGCCGCGTTGCAGCAGCCAGTCGATCATGCCCGGCGCCTGGCTGATGCCGGTCAACGCCAGCGCATCGACGCCGCGCGACAGCAGCGCGCGCACCTGCGTTTCTTCCTGCGCCGGGTCGTAGTCGCTGAACGCCAGCAGCACCACCTGACCGGCGCTGGTCATGCGTTGCTGAAAGGCACGCAAACCGCGCGCGAAAATGGCGTTGTCGACGGTTGGCACCACCACGCCCACGGTGCCGCTGCGCCGCAGGCTAAGCGCGCGGGCACCGGCGTGGGCCACATAGCCCAGTCGATCGACCGCGGCTTCGACCCGCAGCCGCAACGGCGCGCGCACGGTGTCGGGTGCGTTGAGTGCGCGCGACACGGTGGCGGTCGACACCCCCGCGGCACGGGCGACGTCCTCGACGGTGGGAGAGTGGTGGGTCGATCGATTCATGGGCGGCCGATGCGCTGACAGGCAGGCAACGGCAGAAAGCGCTTGCAACATGGTCAATGCGCTGCGCCTCGATTCTAGAAAGCGTCACGAACCGCGACGGGCCTAGGGAAACCCTGGGGGCGCATCGGGTGATCGTCGATTGACAGACCTCGGGCTCGGACCAATCATCTGTAAGCGCTTACAGAAAGGTTTGCAAAACGTCGTTTCCTGGCGTCTCGCGCCCACAGCGACCCGCAACCGTCCTGTCATCCAGTTGCACCCAACGAATGCCCAATCCGACCGCAGCCACTGACTCCGACCGCAGCGCCACCATCGCCTTGCGACGTTGGTCGTATCGACTGGCGCTGTTGCTGGGCCTGCTCTACGTGACCTATGTGTTGACGATGAAGTTCTCGGGCCGCGTGCTGGGCGGCCCGCTCGGCGATCTGGGCGAGTTCGCGCTGGTGCTGCTGGCCACGGTGGCCTTTGCCGTGGGCTTGTTCGCCGACGAAGCCAGCCGGGCCACACCCGATTCGATCGACCCCCAACGACAACAGGAGACGACATGAACCCCACCACCCCACCCGACCGCCGCAACTTTCTTCTGGCCGCCCGCCGCTACGGCTTCACCGCTGCCGTGCTGGGCTTGACGGGGGGCTTCCTGACCGACCGGCAGGCGATGGCGCAAACGATGGCCGACGAAGAGAAGAAGCAGAAGGCCGCCAAGGTCACGATGCTGTTCGCCACCGAATACAAGGTCGAGGACTACATCAAGTACCCGGTGATGCAGGGCCAGTACAAGACCAACGTCGAAGCCCAGTCCAAGGGCCAGATCTATGTCAAATTGCACCCGGCCGGGCAGCTCGGAATCGGCGCGGCGCTGGCGCAGAAGATCCAGGCCGGTACGGTGCAGGGGGGGTCGGTGTCGTTGTCCAACTTCTCGCCTTATGCGCCAGCGGTGGACCTGATCAACATCCCGTACTGGTGTGGCGACAACCAGCGATTTGCAAACCTTGTCACCAGCAAGACCTGGAACGACGAGATCACGCCCAAGGTCATGGCCAAGGGGTACAAGCCGCTGTTCTACTTCACGGTCGACCCGCGCACGATCGCCAGTCGCAAGGGCTTCAAGGCCGTGAAGACGCCGTCAGACATGCAGGGCATGAAGATGCGCGTGCCGCCGAGCAAGCTGCTGCAGACCTTCTACCGACTGGCCGGGGCCAATCCGACCGTGGTGCCCTGGGGCGAAACCGCCACCGCCATCAAGCAGGGCGTGGCCGACGGGCTCGACCCGGCGATCGCGGCGCTCGCCACCTTCGGCTTCCACGATCTGCTGGGCAACATTTCGTACATCCGGTCGGTGCCGGACGCGCAGATGTTTGCGGCCAACGCGGCCTGGTACCAGCAGCTGCCGGCCGAACTCCGGGGCGCCTTCGACGCCGCCAACGAACAGACGCAGGTCGAGACGTTCGCGCAGATCGCCCCGGCGCGCGCCGAGTCGATGCGCATCCTGCGTGCCGGGGGCTGCGAGTTCTACAACCCTAGCGCGCCCGAGATGGCGCAGTGGATGGAGACCTGCGGCGAGCAGCGCAAGGAGTACGACGAATTCAAGCTGCAGTTCGCCGGCTCGATGGCGGCGTTCGACGGGTTCAAGAAGGCCGCCAACACGCAGGGTCCGATCACGGTGCCCGAATTCAAGCTGTGATGCGCGCACGCCGCCGTTCGTGGTGCAACGGC
>JBDSMV010000399.1:0-2554 GCA_039915715.1 Rubrivivax sp.
GATGCTGTCGATGGGTGCGCTGGCGATCGGCGCGCTGCGGCTGCGCAGGAAGACGGTTTGACGCTGGCCTGACCACGCCCCGCGAAGCGGGGCCACGAACCCCATAACGCCCGCCCCGGCATCCGGCGCGGGCGTTGTGCTTTCGTGACCCGTCGACGGGCTTTGGCAGCAGCGTCGGCACAATGTGCCCCCGCCCTGTTTCACTGTGGTGCCCCGCCGTTCCGGCAGTTTCAGCTCCCGCCACCGATGACCACCGACTCCATCGACCAGCTCTTCAGCTTCAACCGCCGCTGGGCGGCCGACACCGAAGCGCGCGAGCCCGGATTCTTCACGCGGCTGATGCACCAGCAGAGCCCGCAGTACCTGTGGATCGGCTGCAGCGACAGCCGCGTGCCGGCCAATCAGATCGTCGGCTTGCTGCCGGGCGAGGTGTTCGTGCACCGCAACGTGGCCAACGTGGTGGTGCACTCCGACCTGAACGCACTGTCGGTGATCCAGTTCGCGATCGACCAGCTGGCGGTGCGCCACATCATCGTGGTGGGTCACTATGGTTGCGGTGGGGTCCGGGCAGCATTGCTGAACGTGCGGGTGGGGGTGGCCGACAACTGGCTGCGCCATGTCAAGGATGTGCGCAATGCGCACCGCGAATGGCTCGATCAGCTGGCCGACGATGCGACCCGGCTGGACGCGCTGTGTGAGTTGAACGTGCTGGAGCAGGCCGCCCACGTGTGCGAGACCACCGTGGTGCAGGAGGCCTGGGAGCGCGGCCAGACGGTGGTCGTGCACGGCTGGATCTACGGTTTGCACAACGGCCTGCTCAACGACTTGCGCATGACCGTGGCCGGCCCCGACGACGTGGAGGCAGCCTATGCCTGCGCACTGGAGGCGATCCGCAAGCGCTGGTGCGACGCGCTGCCGCAAGCGGAAGAAGACGCGCCCGCGGCATGAACGGCGCGAACGGGGCGGCAACCTCTGCCTCTGCCTCTGCCTCTGTCCCTGTCGCTGCCGATGCCGATGCGGCGGTCGACGCGCCGTTGGCGATCGCCCGCGTGATGGTCGAAGGCTTCGACAGGCACTACCGGTTGTTTCGTGAAACCAGCGCCGCCGCCAAGGCCCGATTCGAACGCGCCGACTGGCGTGGCCAGCAAGATTCGCAGGCCGAGCGCATCGCCTTCTACGACCAGCGCGTGACCGAAGCGGTCGACCGGTTGCGTGCCGGCTTCGACATCCAGCAGATCTCCGACGACATCTGGCAGCAGGCCAAGCTGCAGTACATCGGTCTCTTGACTCGGCATCAGCAGCCCGAGCTGGCCGAAACCTTCTTCAATTCGGTGTTCGTCAAACTGCTGCACCGCAGCTATTTCAACAACGACTTCATCTTCGTGCGACCGGCGATCAGCACCGAGTACATCGAACCCGACGGGCCCGGTGTGAAGCCCACGTACCGCGCCTACTACCCGTTGCAGCACCCCGTGCCCAACGCCCGGCAGCGCCAGGGGGCCGACGACCACCGCACCGACACCGGGGGCAGGGAGGCAAGTGCCGAGGCCCTGCGCCAGACCTGGATGCGCATCGTCGACGACTTCCAGCTCGCAGTGCCGTTCGAGGATCTGAGGCGCGATGTCGAATGCGTGCTGCAGGCGATGACGTCCGAGCTGGGGGGCTTCAGGCCACGCGCCAATTTCCAGTTCCAGGTGCTGTCCAGCCTGTTCTATCGCAACAAGGGTGCGTACCTGGTGGGTCGGGTTATCAACGGCTTCACCGAAACGCCGTTCGCGCTGCCGATCCTGCATGGCCCCAGCGGCCAGTTGGTGATCGATGCGGCGCTGTTCGGCAGCGACGACCTGGCGATTGTCTTCAGCTATGCGCGGGCCTACTTCATGGTCGACATGGCGGTTCCGAGCGCTTATGTGCATTTCCTGCGCGCCTTGATGCCGCGCAAGCCGCGCGCCGAGCTCTACAACGCCATCGGCCTGCAGAAGCATGGCAAGAACCTGTTCTACCGCGACTTCCTGGCGCACCTTCGGCACAGTGGCGACCACTTCCGCGTCGCGCCCGGCATCAAGGGCATGGTGATGCTGGTGTTCGACCTGCCGTCGTTTCCGTATGTCTTCAAAGTCATCAAGGACCACTACCCGCCGCAGAAGGACACCACGCGCGAGAAGATCAAGGGCAAGTACCTGCTCGTCAAGCAGCACGACCGCGTCGGCCGCATGGCCGACACACTGGAGTACAGCAGCGTGGCCTTTCCGCGCAGCCGCTTCGAGCCCGAGCTGATCGCCGAATTGCAGGAGCACTGTGCAAGCCTGCTGGAGGAAGACGGCGAGATGCTCGTGATCCGGCATTGCTACATCGAGCGGCGGATGATCCCGCTCAACATCTACCTGCAAGAAGCCCCGCCCGAGCAGATGGCGCATGCGGTCGTCGAGTACGGCAATGCCATCAAGGACCTGGTGGCCGCCAACATCTTCCCGGGCGACATGCTGTGGAAGAACTTCGGCGTCACCCGCCACGGCAAGGTGGTGTTCTACGACTACGACGAGATCGAGTACCT
>JBDSMV010000424.1:0-13607 GCA_039915715.1 Rubrivivax sp.
CAGGGTGTCCCAGCGCTTCAGGTCGGCCGGGCGCGTCAGCAACTGCAGTTTCATGCAGATCAGTTCGTCCAACCCCTGTTCGTGCAGCACCCGCGGCACCTTGTAGATGGTGTCGACATCGGGCATCGAGATCACCCCATGCAACATGACGTTGGTGAAGAGGCTGATCTTCTCGCGTTCGTCGTCGGGGATCACGCGGTCGGCACGGCACAGCAGCACATCGGGCTGGATGCCGATCTCGCGCATTTTCTGCACCGTGTGCTGCGTGGGCTTGGTTTTCAACTCGCCGGCCGCAGCGATGAAGGGCACATAGGTCAGGTGCACGAAGGCGCTGTTGTTCGGCCCCATCTTCAGGCTCATCTGGCGCACCGCTTCCAGGAACGGCAGGCTTTCGATGTCGCCGACCGTGCCCCCGATCTCCACGATCGCCACGTCTTTGACATCGGCCGCGCCGCGCAGAATGAATTGCTGGATCTCGCTGGTCACATGCGGGATCACCTGCACCGTCTTGCCCAGGTAATCGCCGCGGCGCTCTTTCTCGAGCACGCTCTTGTAGATCTGGCCGGCCGTGAAATTGTTGACGCGCCGCATGCGCGTGGTGATGAAACGTTCGTAGTGGCCCAGGTCGAGATCGGTCTCGGCCCCGTCGTCGGTGACGAAGACCTCGCCATGCTGGAACGGGCTCATCGTGCCCGGGTCGACATTCAGGTACGGGTCGAGCTTGATGAGCGTGACCTTGAGCCCGCGCGACTCCAGGATGGCCGCCAGCGACGCTGCCGCGATGCCCTTGCCGAGCGAGGACACGACGCCGCCGGTGACGAATACGAACTTGGTCATGGATGGATCATCTGCGACGCGTCAGAGCCGCGCGAGAAGCGCTGGCGGACATGCCGAATGCCTAAACGGGCAGTATATCGAGGGGGTCCGGCGACGGACCCCTGAAAATGCGGCAATGGGCCCGCAACGCATCGTCTGCCTGACCGAAGAAACCACCGAGTGGCTGTACCTGCTGGGCGAAGAAGCCCGCATCGTCGGCATCAGCGGCTACACCGTGCGCCCGCGCCGGGCGCGGCAGGAAAAGCCGCGCGTCAGCGCGTTCCTGGACGGCAAGATCGACCAGATCGTGGCGCTGGAGCCCGATCTGGTGATCGGCTTTTCCGACATGCAGGCGGCGCTGGCCGACAAGCTGATCCGCGCCGGGTTGGCGGTGTTCATCACCAACCAGCGCAGCGTGGCGCAGATCCTGGAGACGATGCGGCTGGTGGCGGGGCTGGTGGGTGCGCAGGACCGGGCGGAAATCTGGATCGCGGGCTGCGTGGCACGCCATGCGCAGATGACGGCCACAGCTGCCCACTGGCCCCGCAGACCGCGCGTCTATTTCGAGGAATGGGACGAGCCGATGATCAGCGCCATCCAGTGGGTGTCGCAGCTGGTCGGCATCGCCGGGGGCGACGATGTGTTCTCCGAACTGGGGCAGCAGAGCCTGGGGCGCAACCGCGTCATCGACGATCCGCTGGCGCCGGTGCGGCGCGCACCCGACCTCATCGTCGGTTCCTGGTGCGGCAAGAAGTTCAGGCCCGAGCGGGTGGCGGCGCGCGAGGGTTGGAGCGACATGCCTGCGGTGCGGGACGCCGAGTTGCACGAGATCAAGTCGCCCGACATCCTGCAGCCCGGCCCGGCTGCACTGACCGATGGCGTCGAGCAGTTGCACCGCCTGTTCGCAGCCTGGGTGACGCAGCAGGGCGGGCGCTGAGGGTTGCGCGCGGGGGCTCTTTCCAGCGCATTCGGTGCCGCATTTCTGCAGTTCGTCGCAAGCCGGTGGCGGGCGGTGCGCCCGTTGTCGATAGTCCAGTCATCGCATCCCGCGACCCACCGACTGAACTAACTGTTGAACGGAGCCCACCATGACCTCGAACCTGATCACCCGCAGCTTCTCCTTCGCCATCGCCGCCGCGATGACGCTTGCCATGCTGGGCGGCATCGACCACCTGTCGCAGCCGCAATCGGTGGCCGCTACCGGTGCGCAAATGGCGCAGACGGTGTCGGCCGCACAAAGCTGAAGCCACCGAAGGACGGACTACCCTTCGGCGATGGATGAACCCATCGCCGATCTCTATCGTCAGCAAAGCCGACGGGTGCTGGCCACGCTGGTGCGCCTGCTCGGCAACTTCGACGCCGCCGAAGACGCGATGCACGACGCCTTCATCGCCGCTTCGGAACAATGGCCGCAGCAGGGCGTGCCGGCGAACCCGGCGGCCTGGCTGGTGTCGGCGGGGCGCTTCAAAGCCATCGACCGCATCCGCCGCGACCGCCGCTTCGTGGCGGCCGACGATGCGGCCGAGCAGGTCGAGGCCTTTGCCGATGAGTCGCCCGGCTGGGAACAGCGCTGGGACGAACGTGCCGCGATCGAGGACGACCGCTTGCGGCTGGTTTTCACCTGCTGCCATCCGAGCCTGTCGGAAGCAGCGCAGATCGCGTTGACGTTGCGTGAAGTCTGCGGGCTGAGCACCGAAGCCATCGCCGGTGCGTTCCTGCTGTCGACCCCGACGTTGGCGCAACGCATCGTCCGCGCCAAGGCCAAGATTGCGGCGGCCCGCATTCCCTACGAAGTTCCAGCCCCTGCCGAACGGTCGACGCGCCTTCGAAGCGTGCTGCGGGTGCTGTACCTGGTGTTCAACGAAGGCGATTCGGCACGCTCGGCCGTTCTGGCCGACGAGGCGATCCGCCTGGCGCGGCTGCTGCGCGAGTTGCTGCAGACGGCGCGCGCCAGCGCAGAAAACGAATGTGCGGAAGTGCTGGGCTTGCTGGCCTTGCTGCTGCTGCACGATGCACGCCGCGCCGCGCGCACCACTGAGGCGGGCGATTTGGTGCCGCTGGAATCACAAGACCGCTCGCTGTGGAACCACGCCGCCATTGCCGAAGGCTGTGCACTCGCGTTGCAGGCCTTGTCGTTGCAGGCAAGAGCGCAGCGCGGCTTCGGCGCCTACAGCCTGCAGGCGGCGATCGCCGCCGTGCATGCCGAAGCGCCGAGCGCGGCCGCCACCGACTGGCCGCAGATCGTCGGCCTGTACGACGCACTGATGCGGATCGAGACCAGCCCCGTGATCGCGCTGAACCGCGCCGTGGCGGTTGCGATGCGCGATGGCCCCGAGGCCGGCCTGCAACTGATCGAGCCGTTGCGTCCCGCGCTGGCCGGTTATCCGGCCGCTGCCGCTGCACAAGCCGATCTGTGCCGGCGCGCCGGCAGGCTCCAGGAAGCGATGGCCCATTACCGCGAAGCCGCTGCGCTGGCGCGGCAAGAACCCGAGCGCCGCTTCCTGCTCGGCAGGCTGGCCGAGCTCGCGGAACAATAAATTTACAGGCAGTGACCGATGGCTGTCGAATCCGGGCTTCACCGTTCGACTGCCGAGTGCAGGCCTGCAATCCCTTACTCACTTTCAACCCACCCCTTGTCATCCCGGGAGCCCACCATGAGCACCACCCTCACGCCCTATCTCGCTTTCGATGGCAACACCCGCGAGGCATTTGCGTTCTACGCCAAGGCACTCGGGGCCACCGTTCAAACGATGTTGAGTTACGACGACATGCCGGCTTCGGCCACCGCTGACACCAACTCCAACGCCAACACCGGCGAAGGTTGCGGCGGTGCGATGCCCAGCGGTCCTGCCATCATGCATGGTGCGCTGGCGCTGCCTGGCGGCGCCAGGCTGTTCGCTGGCGACACGCCACCGAATGTTCGGCATGAAGCCATCAAGGGCGTCATGCTTGCGCTGGAGTACGACACGGTCGAGCAGGCGCAGACAGCCTTCGACGCGCTGGCGCAGGGCGGCCGGGTGACGATGCCGCTGGCGCCGTCGTTCTGGTCCAAGATCTTCGGCATGGTGACCGACCGCTTCGGCGTGAGCTGGGCGGTCAACGGTGAACCGATTGCGCTCAACTGACTGCGCACCGATCAGGACCGCCCGATGAAATACCTCTGTCTCGTCTACCTGGACGCCGAGCACTGGAATGCCTGCAGCGACGCCGACTGCGCCGCCTATGCGCAGCAACTCGCGAGCAGCCAGCACATGCTGGCGGCCGAGCCGCTGCACGGCATCCACACCGCCACCACGGTGCGGGTGCGCAATGGCGAGGTCAGTCTGTTCGACGGTCCGTTCGCAGAAACCCGGGAGATGCTCGCGGGCTTCTATCTGCTCGACGCCACGGACCTGAACGAGGCGATACGGCTGGCCTCGGGCATTCCGCCAGCGCGCTACGGCACCATCGAGGTGCGGCCGGTGCGCGAGTTGCAGCCCTGATTTCAGCCGTGGACGCCGGGACTGTCGCAGCCTGGGCTGCGACTTGCATCAGCGCCAGTCCGGCGGCCGCTTGTCGATGAAGGCCTGCACGCCTTCGAGTGCGCTGTCGTCCATCATGTTGCAGGCCATGGTGGTTGCTGCATCGTCGTAAGCGGCACCGATGCCGGCTTCCAGTTGTCGATAAAACAGCGCCTTGCCGAGTGCCAGTGCGGCCCGCGGTTTGGCGCTGATGCTGGCCACCAGTTCGTCGACCGCGGCGTCCAGTTCGGCGGCCGGTACCACGCGGTTGACGAGGCCTTTGGCCAGCGCTTCGTCGGCGCTGATGAAGGCGCCGGTGACCAGCATCTCGAATGCGGCCTTGCGCGACAGGTTGCGTGACAGCGCCACGCTCGGGGTCGAGCAAAACAAGCCCAGGTTGACGCCGCTGACGGCGAATCTGGCATCGCGTGCCGCCACCGCCAGGTCGCACATCGCCACCAGTTGGCAGCCGGCGGCGGTGGCGATGCCCTGCACCCGTGCCACCACCGGCTGCGGCAACTGCTGGATCGTCATCATCATCCGCCCACATTGCGCAAACAGCTGCTGGTAGTAAGCCTGTGAAGGCTCGGCGCGCATCTGCTTCAGGTCGTGGCCGGCGCAGAAGGCCTTGCCGGCAGCGCCGATCACCACCACCTTGGCGTGCTCATCGGCGGCCACCGCATCCAGCGCCGCCTGCAGCGCGGTCAGCATCGCTTCGGACAAGGCGTTGAACGCGGCGGGGCGGTTCAGCGTCAGGGTCACCACGCCGTGGTCGTCGCGGCTCTGCAGCACCAGGTCTTGGTCGGTCATCGGTTGCTCCTTGGTCGGTGGGCTGGCTCGCCGTGCACTCAGTCGTGCGCTCAGTCGCGCGCCCGTTCACGCAACTGGAACTTCAGGATCTTGCCGGTGCTGGTCTTCGGGATCGGCTCGAAGCGGATCTCCCTGGGCACCTTGTAGCCCGCCAGCAAGGTCTTGCAATGGGCCACCAGTTCGGCCGCGGTCGCCTGCGCACCGTCCTTCAGTTCGACATAGGCCACCGGCGTTTCGCCCCATTTGGGATCGGGCCGCGCCACCACCGCGCAGGCCAGCACGGCCGGGTGGCGGTGCAGGGCATCCTCGACCTCGATCGAGCTGATGTTCTCGCCGCCACTGATGATCACGTCCTTGCTGCGGTCCTTGATGCGCACATAGCGGTCGGGCTCCATCACCGCCAGGTCGCCGGTGTGGAACCAGCCGCCCTCGAATGCGGCCTGAGTGGCGGCCGGGTTCTTCAGGTAGCCCTTCATCACGATGTTGCCGCGGAACATGATTTCGCCCATCGCCTGGCCATCGGCAGTCACCGCTTGCATGGTTTGCGGGTCGAGCACGGCCATGCCTTCCTGCAGCGGGTAGCGCACACCCTGGCGGCCGTTGAGTCGCGCTTGTTCACCGGCGTCCTGGTCGGCCCACGCCGGGCGTTGCACCGCCACGGCCGCCGGGCCGTAGACCTCGGTCAGACCGTAGACATGCGTCAGATCGAACCCGATCCGCGCCATGCCTTCGATCATCGATTGCGGCGGTGCCGCGCCCGCCACCATCGCGCGCACACGCTGGCCGATGCCGGCACGTTGCGCGTCGGGTGCGTTGACCAGCAGGTTGTGCACGATCGGTGCGGCGCAGTAATGGTCGACCCCGTGCTCGCGCATCGCGTCGAATATCGCGGTGGCGTCGACCTTGCGAAGGCACACATGCACGCCACCCAACATCGCCACCGTCCAAGGAAAGCACCAGCCGTTGCAGTGGAACATCGGCAAGGTCCACAGATAGCGTGGAAAGTTCGGCATCGTCCAGGTGACGGCATTGCAAACCGCATTCAGGTACGCGCCGCGGTGGTGGGTGACCACGCCTTTGGGGTCGCCAGTGGTGCCGCTGGTGTAGCTGATGGCGATCGCATCCCATTCGTCGGCGGGGCCGGGCAACACCGGCAGCGGATCGTGCGCGGCCAGCAGCGCTTCGTACTCGTGGTCGCCAATGCGCTCGCCGGCGCCGGTGTACTCGCCGTCGCAGACATCGACGACGATCGGCGTGCGGCCATGCTCGTCACGCAGCAGCCGCAGCGCTTCGGCCATCACCGGCGCGAACTCGCGGTCGGTGATCAGCACGCGGGCTTCGCAGTGTTTCATCTGCCAGGCCAGCAGCGGTGCGTCGAGCCGGGTGTTGAGCGTGTTCAGCACCGCATTCAATGCCGGCACAGCCACATGCGCTTCGATCATCTCGGGCGTGTTGGGCAGCATCACGCTGACGGTGTCGCCGCGGCCGATGCCGAAGCCCCGCAACGCGGCCGCCAGGCGCGCCGACCGGTCGCGCAGCTGCGACCAGGTGCTCTGGCGGGCGCCGTGAATCACCGCTGGCAAATCGCCGAACACCTCGGCGCTGCGTTCGATGAAGCCGACCGGTGACAACGGTACATGGTTGGCCGCGTTGCGGTCGAGGTCGTGGTCGTAGATGCTCATCGTCTAATGAACCGGGTGAGTGACGCAGTCGAACCGAGCCGTCACAGCGCCCACTCTATCGAGTGGCTGGCCCCGAGACTCGGAAAGTACTTGCGCAATGTGAATCGGCGCGGTGGCAACAGTGCCACTTGGCCGATCGCACGGAGGCAGCAGCAAGGTGGAGGTCATGCCGTGGCAGCATACCCGCCGCCAGCCTTGCACCACCATGCCACCCCTGACCCACCTCCAACGCCTGGAAGCCGAATCGATCCACATCCTGCGCGAGGTGGTGGCCGAGAGCGAACGCCCGGTGATGCTGTACTCGATCGGCAAGGACTCGGCGACGATGCTGCACTTGGCTCGCAAGGCGTTTTCGCCAGCGCCGCTGCCGTTTCCGCTGCTGCATGTCGACACCACCTGGAAGTTCCGCGACATGTACCGGCTGCGCGATCAGGTGGCCGCCGTTGCGGGAATCGAGCTGATCGTGTGGCGCAATCCGCAGGCGCTTGAGGCGGGTATCAACCCGTTCGACCACGGCTCGCAGCACCACACCGACCAGTGGAAGACGCAAGGGTTGAAGCAGGCGCTGGACCACCACGGCTTCGATGCGGCCTTCGGTGGCGCGCGGCGCGACGAAGAAGCGAGCCGCGCCAAGGAACGCATCATCTCGATGCGCAGCGGACACCACCGCTGGGACCCGAAGCGCCAGCGGCCCGAACTTTGGCGGCTGTACAACGCGCGCCGCCAACACGGGCAGTCGGTGCGCGCGTTCCCGATCTCGAACTGGACCGAACTCGATGTGTGGCAGTACATCCAGGCCGAGCAGATTGCAGTCGTGCCGCTGTATCTGGCCGCGCCGCGCGCGGTGGTGTGGCGCGACGGCGTCTGGATCATGGTCGACGACGACCGATTCCGTCTGCTGCCGGGTGAAGTGCCGCAGACCCGCAGCGTGCGCTTCAGAACGCTGGGCTGTTATCCGTTGTCGGGCGGCATCGAATCCGGTGCCACCACGCTGGCCGATGTGATCGCCGAGATGCAGCGCAGCACCAGCTCCGAACGCCAGGGCCGCCTGATCGACCACGACGGCGCGGCGTCGATGGAAACCAAGAAGCAGGAAGGCTACTTCTGATGGCGGCTGACGACCCGGACCCCGAACCAGCACCCGGGCCCACCGACCTGCTGCGCTTCATCACCTGCGGCAGCGTTGACGATGGCAAGAGCACCTTGCTCGGGCGCTTGCTGTGGGAATCGCAACAGGTGGCCGACGACCACCTGCGCACGCTGGTCGTCGATTCGGCGCGGGTCGGAACCCGCGGTGCGCAGGTCGACTGTGCGCTGCTGCTGGACGGGCTGGCCGCCGAACGCGAGCAGGGCATCACCATCGATGTGGCCTACCGCCACTTCCGCAGCGCGAGTCGCCGTTTCATCGCTGCCGACACCCCGGGCCACGAGCAGTACACGCGCAACATGGTCACCGGTGCCTCGACCGCGGAGCTGGCCGTGGTGCTGGTCGATGCGCGCAAGGGCATGCTGGTGCAGACCCGGCGCCATCTGGTGCTGGTGTTGCTGCTGGGCATCCGGCAGGTGGTGGTGGCGGTCAACAAGATGGACCTGGTGCAGCACGCGCAGACCCGCTTCGACGCCATCGAAGTCGAGGTGCGCGCTTTCGGTCACCGGCTCGGCATGCGCACCATGACGGTGATCCCGGTGGTCGCGGTGGATGGCGAAAACGTCGTCGCGCCGGGCCGGTCGATGCCCTGGTACCGCGGCCCGACCGTGCTGCAGGCGTTGGACGGTGCGCCGCTCGATACGAACCCGCTGCAGGACGCTCCGCTGCGCCTGCCGGTGCAGGCGGTCGTGCGGCCCCATGCCGACTTCCGCGGCTATGCGGGTCTGATCGTCAGCGGCACGGTGCGCCCGGGTGAGCGTGTGCGGGTGTTGCCTTCGAACCTGCAGACCACCGTCAGCCGCGTCATCGGTCCCGATGGCGACATCGCGCTCGGCGTGGCGCAGCAATCGGTGACCGTGACTGTGGCCGACGAGCTCGACATCTCGCGCGGCGACCTGATCGTGGCGGCCGATGCGCCGGCCGAGGTCGCCGACCGCTTTCAGGCCACCATCGTCTGGATGCATGAAGCGCCGCTGCTGCGCGGCCGCAGCTACCTGATGAAGATCGGCACCCGCACCGTCACGGCCACGGTGTCGCCGTTGCGCCACCGGCTCGACATCGACACCCTGGAGCACATCGCCGCCGAACGGCTGGAGCTGAACCAGATCGGCGTGGCCGAGTTGACGACCGATCGTCAGATCGCCTTCGACCCGTACTGCGTCAATGCGCGCGCCGATGGGCACGACATCGAGCGCATCAACCGCGACACCGGCGGCTTCATCCTGATCGATCGCATCACCCTCGACACGGTCGGCGCCGGTATGCTGGACTTCGCATTGCACCGTTCGGCCAATCTGCACTGGCAGGCGGTGGCGGTGGACAAGGCCGCGCGCCAGCGCGCGAATGTCAATGGGCACGGCAGCGCGGTGGTGTGGCTGACGGGCCTCTCGGGTGCGGGCAAGTCGACGATTGCCGATGCGCTGGAGCGGCGACTGCATGCCCGGGGCGTGCGCACCTACCTGCTCGACGGTGACAACCTGCGCCACGGTCTCAACAAGGACCTGGGCTTCACCGCGCAGGACCGGGTCGAGAACATCCGCCGTGTGGCCGAGGTGGCGCGGCTGATGGTCGATGCCGGTTTGATCGTGTTGTGTGCCTTCATCTCACCGTTCCGAGCCGAACGCCGCATGGCCCGGGATCTGCTGGGCGCCGGCGAGTTCATCGAGGTCCATGTGGACACGCCGCTGGCGGTGGCCGAAGCGCGCGATGTCAAGGGCCTCTATGCCAAGGCGCGCCGCGGCGAGTTGCGCAACTTCACCGGCATCGACTCGCCGTACGAACGTCCCGAACAGGCCGAGGTGGTGCTCGACACCACGGCCATCGATGCCGATCAGGCAGCCGAGTTGCTGATGCAGCGGCTGCAGTCGCTTCAGCTGCTGGGCCCGCTGTAGGCGCCTGCGGCGGTCAGCCGACCGCGCAGTGGGTCCAGCAGCGCGCCATAACCGGCTGCGGGGGTCGACGCTCGACCCAGTGGCTGGCGCACCTGCAGCGCGCTCGGCGTGCGGATGGCGCGCTGTGCGGTGTGAAAGCGGAGACAGGCGGGTTCGAAGTCGAGCCCGCAGAAGGCCAGCAACTCGCGGATTTGCGCGTCGGCATCGCGCACCAGTGCGCCATAACGCTGGACCCGGAACTGCTGCGGAAACTGCCCCGCCCATTGGCGGCACAGCTTGTCGTAGGCCTGCCAGTAGTTGGCCAATGCGTCGAGGTCGTAGCTGAAACCGACCCGTCCGGGTCCGAACAGCTGTTTGTAGCAAGACCAGCAGGTCTCCACCGGGTCGCGCCGGCAGTCGACGATGCGCGCGCCCGGCAGCATCGACACCACGGCGCCCGCCAGCAGCCAGTTTTCGGGCAGCTTGTCGGTACAGATGGGCTTGTGTTCGCGCCAGCGCGCCGACAGCTGCAGGTAGTGCTGGCCGAGGCGGGTCCAGTCGGCGGGCGTGGCGTCGGCCACCCAGTCGGGAAACACCCGCCCGCGGCGCTGCGATTCGGCGTCGATGACCTGCTGCAGGTACGGCAACTCGCTGGCGCCCTCGACCTGCGAATGGCTGGCCAGCACCTGCTCGACCAGCGTGGTGCCCGAGCGCGGCAGGCCGACCAGGAAGATCATCTCGCGGCCCTGTTCGGCATCGGCGACACGCGCGCGTCCGGCCGCGAAGGCCGCGCCGGTGTCTTCCACCATGCGTGCGAGGTGCTCGGCGTTCCAGGGTTCAGCCGCTGCGGCGGCCCGGTTGGCGCGGTTGAAGGCGGCAAACGCTGCGGCGTGCTGCTGTGCGTCTTCCAGTGCCTTGCCGAGCGCGAAGTCGAGGAAGCTGCGGTCATCTCGTGCCAGGTTCGTTTGCGCGGCCAGCAACTGCAGCTGCTGCAACTCGGCATCGCTCAATGGCACGGTTTTCAGGTCGACCAGCGCGAACCAAGCGCGTGCGACCAGCTGGCTGCGTGCGATCAATGTGCGGCAGTCCGCAGCCGCTTCGTTGGCATGCCCGAGCGCTTTGTGGCAACGCGAGCGTTGCAGCAGGAACACGGGTTGTGCCGGGTCCAGTTGCAACGCACGGTCGATCGCCGCCAGCGCGTCGTCATAGTGCCCCTGGGCGTCGAAGGTGGTGCTGAGCGAGAACTGTTCCGCAGCCGCGGTGGCCAGCTGTGCGGCACTGCGCAGGCTTTGCAGCGCCGCGGCGGACGCGCCGGCCGGGTCCTGCACCTGGCCCAGCAAGTGCAAGAGCTGGAAGTCGTTCGGACGCTGTTCGGCGGCCTGCTGCAGGCAATCCACCGCCGGCGCCCATTCGGCCAGCTGCAGATGGCGAATGCCGCGCCAGCGCAGCACTTCGGCATGCCCGGGTGCCGACCTCGCCAGGTCCAGCAGCAGCATGCCGGCCATCAGCGGGTCGGTGGTACCGACCGTGGGTGACAGCAGCGCCGCGGCGCGGCGCAGGGCCTGGCTTTGCGCCGGATTCAAGCCTCGCAGGTCGCGGGTCTGCGGGCCGGGCGGGGTTGGCGCCGCGGGTGGTGCGGGTGGTGCAGGGCTCCGGGCGTGGCGGGGCTTGCGGGAAGGCCGGATGGTCATCGGGTCGGTCGAGTCAACAGCAAGCCGGATCGAGGGGAAGGCGCTTGAACGGTGAACTCAAAGTGTCACACGGTGGGAGGCAGGCTCAGACGTCGGGGCATCGGGGGGGGGGGTGGAGGCCGCGCCGGCCACCCTGGATGGGACCGGCCATAACCCTTGGATAGGGGGTTGACCTCGGTGAGCTGTTCGGAAGAATGGGACGTGAACAAATTCGCGTTCGGGTGGTGTCCATGCGCATCACCTTGCCGGTGCGTTCCACACCGACGGGCGCAGGCCTTCTTCTACCCCTCACAGGACACGATCGAACATGAACAACAGCACCCCGATTCGCACCAGGATGACTATGGCTTTGTTTGCCGGGGCCGCAGTCGCGGCATTGGCTGCTCCGGCGGCCCACGCAGCTGTCGTCTACGTCAACCGCACGGCCACCCCGCTGCTGATTCCCAACAGCATCGACGGTGTCTACTTCAACATCGTCACCGGAGTAACCGGCAGTTCCGGCGCCCAGGTTCCGGGCTGGGACATCAATCCGTACAACAACGGCGCGGGCCTGACGTTGTACGGCGCCGCTTCGCCGCAAGGCATCCTGGCCACCGGGACACCGGGTACCGGTGCTGTGGCAACGCGCTTGACCTTTGGCGCCACGATCGGCCCTTCCGGCCAGTACAACCAGTTTCAGACCCTGGGCACCGCCATCCAGGGCGTCAGCGGTCTGAGCTATATCGGCCTCCGCTTCACCAACGAAAGCACCGGCGCTGCCAATTACGCCTGGGCCGAGTTCCAGACCACCGCCGGCGACGGTTTTCCGGCTGCGCTGTTGCGCTATGCCTATGAAAACACCGGCGTCGCCATCACGGCCGGCAGCGTCGGCGTGGTGCCGGAACCCAGCACCTTCGCAATGTTCGGTCTGGCGCTGGCCGGTGCTGCCGGGTTCAGCGCCATGCGCCGCCGCCGCCAGGGCTGATCACACCGATCTTGGTTGTCTGCAGGGCCGATCCGTTCGCGGGTCGGCCCTTTTTTTCATCGCACATTGACGCGGCCTCGAGCCCTGCCGCGCCGCAGGCGTCAACTGCGCAAGTGGCAGGACACCCAGTGCCCGGCGTCCGTTTGCTTCAACTCAGGCTTTTGCACATCGCACAGCCCCTTCTGCGCGATCGGGCAGCGGGTGTGGAAATGGCATCCCGGTGGCGGGTGGATGGGGCTCGGCACATCGCCCTGCAGCGGAATCCGCTGGCGCTTGACGGAAGGGTCCGGAATCGGCACTGCCGACAGCAGCGCTTCGGTGTAGGGGTGCTTGGGGTCGGTGTAGAGCGACTTGGCCGATGCAATCTCGACGATCCGGCCCAGGTACATCACTGCCACGCGGTGGCTGATGTGCTCGACCACGCTCAGGTCGTGGGCGATGAAGATGTAGCTGAGCCCGAACTGGTCGCGCAGGTCTTCCAGCAGATTGATGACCTGGGCCTGGATCGACACGTCGAGCGCGCTGACGGCTTCGTCGCAAACGATCAGGCGCGGACTGACGGCCAGTGCCCTGGCGATGCCGATGCGCTGGCGCTGGCCGCCGCTGAATTCGTGCGGGTGGCGCCGCATGTGGTCGGGGCTGAGACCCACGGTTTCGAGCAGCTGCGCGATGCGGTCGTGGTATTGCTGGCGGGTCTTCGTCAGCTTGTGGATGGTCAGCGCCTCGCCGATGATGGCGCTCACCGTCATGCGCGGGTTCAGGCTTGCATACGGGTCCTGAAAGATGATCTGCATGTCGCGCGCCAACGCCCGCAACTCGTCCTTGCCGGCGCCGGTGACGGGCTTGCCGTCGAACACCACCTCACCCGAGGTCGGCTCCACCAGCCGCAGGATGCAGCGCCCGGTGGTGCTCTTGCCGCAACCCGACTCGCCCACCACGCCCAGGGTTTCGCCGGGTGCCAGGTCGAAACTGACACCGTCGACCGCATGCACCTTGTCGACGGTGCGGCCGAAGATGCCGCCCGAAATCGGGAAGTGCTTGACGAGGTTCCTGACGCGCAGCAGCGGCGGCGGGGCCGACGCGCTGGCCGCGTCGATGCCGCCGGCGGCATCGGTGGCGCCGAAGG
>JBDSMV010000447.1:0-6722 GCA_039915715.1 Rubrivivax sp.
CGACCTCGATCGTGTTGGCGCGGCGCATCGACAGGACATAGGCCCCCACGCTCCCTGACGGTTGCTGCCCCCCAGGGGGACGCTCGCCTGCGGCCCGACGACGCCGATTCCGCGGCTTTGCCCGGTCATCGCTGAGCGCCGACGCGGGCGCCGCCGCTAACGGGAAACCGTCGCCAGCTCGGCGCGCATCGCGTCGATCACGGCCTTGTAGTCGGGCTGGCCAAAGATGGCGCTGCCGGCCACGAAAGTGTCGGCGCCGGCATCGGCCGCGCGGCGGATGTTGTTGACCTTGATGCCGCCGTCGACCTCCAGCCGGATGTCGCGCCCACTGGCGTCGATGCGCTTTCGGGCTTGCTCCAGCTTGCGCAGCGTCGAATCGATGAAGCTCTGGCCGCCAAAGCCGGGGTTGACGCTCATGACGAGAATCAGATCGATCTTGTCGATCGTCCAGTCCAGCACATCCAGCGGCGCCGCCGGGTTGAACACCAGCCCGACCTTGCAGCCGGCGTCCGTGATGTTCTGGATGCTGCGGTCCACGTGCACCCCCGCATCGGGGTGGAAGCTGATGCGGTCGGCACCGGCTTCGGCGAAGGCCGTGGCCAGTTCGTCCACCGGAGTGACCATCAGGTGCACGTCGATCGGCACGCTGGCATGCGGGCGCAACGCCTTGCAGACCATCGGCCCGAAGCTCAGATTGGGCACGTAGTGGTTGTCCATCACATCGAAATGGATCCAGTCGGCGCCGGCTTCGATCACGCTGCGCACCTCGTCGCCGAGGCGGGCGAAGTCGGCCGACAGGATGCTGGGGGCGATGCGGTGGGTTGTGGGCATCGGGTGGGCTCCAGGGAACGGCATGGATTCGGGCGGGCTCGGGTTGGGGCTTGGTGGCGAGCTCGATTTCAAAGCCCGGCCCCGAGCGCGGTTCCCAGTCTAGGGCGCTCCCTAGAATCGCCCCATGGCGCAACCGGAATTCACATGCACGGTGCAGGTTCAGTACTTGCCCGACCAATCACAGCCGCCCGACGGCCCCTATGCCTTTGCCTACACCGTCTCGGTGCGCAACAGTGGCGACATCACTGGGCAACTGGTGGCGCGACACTGGACAGTGACATCGGCCGATGGCCAGCGCGAGGAGGTGCGGGGGCTGGCCGTGGTCGGGCACCAGCCGGTTCTGAAACCCGGCGAAGCCTTCGAATACACGAGCTGGACCCGCATCGCCACGCCCAACGGACAGATGCAGGGCGTGTTCCATTGCATGAGCGAAGAAGCGCAGTCGTTCCAGGCCCAGGTGCCGGCCTTCGATCTGGTCTATCCGGGCCTGCTGCACTGAAGGTGGGACCGCCGGGCCGCGAGCTTGCAGCCCCGCGGCCCGACGTTCTCAGCGACCCCCCGGCGGCGGTGATTCACCGTCGCCGTCGAGATCTGATGGCGAATCGCTCCCACGGCGGGCGCGACTCGGGAACGCGATCCACCACACGATGAAGCCCAGCAGGGCCAGCGCGATCAGCATCTCGACGATCAGCAACCACATGGCGGCGTGAGGAAGGGGCAGACGGGCTCAGACGGCCGCCACCACACGCCCGCCGCCCTGGGCCTTGGCGTCGTCCAGGGCCTGCTCGGCCCGCTGCAGGGTCTGCTGCACGGTTTCGCCGGCATGGTGTTCGGCGAGCCCCGCCGACAGGCTGATGCCAACGGCTGCGGTGCCGTGCACGATGCGCAGCGCACTGACCTTCTGGTGCAGGCGCTCGAGCCCGCCGCGTGCCATCGGCGCGCGCACGTCGGACATCATCAGCACGAAACGCGCGCCGGCCCACCGGCCGAGCGTGTCGGACACCCGCACATGGCGCAGCGCTTCCTGGGTCACGGTGCGCAGCACCACATCGCCGACGGCATAGCCGTGGGTTTCGTTGACAGGCTTGAATCGGTCCAGGTCGAGCAGCGCCAGGCAGAAGGTCTGGCCAGAGCGGATGCAGCGCTGGTGCTCCTGCTCGACCAGATTGGACATGTGGCGCCGGTTGGCCAGGCCAGTGAGCTCGTCGCGGGTGGTGTCTTCACGCAGACGCGCCAATGCGCGCGCCAGCTCGCCCCGCTGGTGGCGCGACCGCTGGCGCATCTGCGACAGCCGCGCGGCGAGGATCGACGCCGCCGGCAGCATCGTGGCCACCAGCAGGAAATGCCCGATCTCGATCGCTGTCGGGTAGAGCCGCGGACGCAGCACGGCCGACCCCGCCATCACCGCGCCGAACAACAGCACCGCGAAGATGCTGACGCCGCGCATCTGCGCCGGAGTGGCAACGAACATGCCGAACATCAGGATCACCATCAGCACCAGAAACACCGCCCCGCGGCCGGCGCCCAGCAGACCGTAGGCGATGGCGGCGCTGGTGATGGCGAACACCATCTGCGCCAGCGTCATCGACGGGTCGGCCAGGCGTGCCGACAAGCCGCTCTTGATCAGCGCATAGAACACCGACATGCCGGTGAGCGTGCCCGCCGACCACCCAACTACGGGCGCCACCGGTGCGCTGCCGACCCAGGCGAAGTAGCCCATGCCCGCCACGCCAGTCGCCAGCAGCGCCATCGCAAGCCCGGCCTGCGCCAACCGGCGCTGGTGGACCGGATCGACGACCGGAGCGCGGCGGTCGTCCGCGCTGGAGCGCTTCGCAGCATGAACAACCGCCTCGGGGCGAACCTCGAAGGGGCCTGATGCGCGGTCGACGGTCTGTGCTTTCACTGGGTTGCAGGGTAGCACCGCGCGGTCTGCGCGTTGAGGCAGGTGGGCGCATGCGGGTCGGGCCTCGCACATCGGGCATCGGTCCGCCTCACGTCACGACGCTCACGTCACGGCCCTCACGTCACAGCCCTCACATCACGGCCCTCACATCAGGAGCCCCGGCCCAGATGCGTCAGCGGCAGCGCCGCGTCGGCCTTGACCTCACCCAGCGAAAAGCGCGTGTGCAGGTCTTTCACGTTCGGCAGCTTGAACAGCGTTTCCATCGACCAGCGTGAGTAGGCATCGAGGTCGGTGCACACGACCTGCAGCTCGAAGGTGCCAGCGCCGCTGATGTAGTGACAGGCCACGACCTCGGGCAGTGCGCGTATCGCCGCTTCGAGCATGCGCGTGCCATCGGCGTTGTTGCGTTCGGCGTCGACCCGCACGAACGCCAGCACGCCGAGACCGACCCGGCGGCGATCGATCTCGGCGCGGTAGCCGGTAATGAAGCGCTGTGCTTCCAGACTGCGCACACGGCGCCAGGTCGGCGCTGCCGAGAGCCCGATTCGCGAGGCCAGTTCGGTGTTGGAGAGGCGCGCATCGGCTTGCAGTTCACGCAGGATGGCGATGTCGTAGCGGTCGAGCATGGCAGCGGTCGGATCGTCTGCAGAGCCTGCATGCGCCGGAACGGGCACTGCAGTTTTGTGCGCCGCAACATCGCGCTTTGGCATCAGTCGGCTTTTCAAGTTCACACTCGCGAAAGATCGTTGCGCGAAGCATGCTCTACCGGGCATCAAAAGAAAAGACATCGGCGTTGCGATTGCCTAAACTGCCCGCTACAAACGACCGCAGCGTCGCGCCCTCGTGCCAGGAGACTTCCGGATATGAACGCACCCCTCCCCGAATCGGTACGCAAGGCCCTCGAAACCGTCACGCTGGACGACAAGTACCGGCTGGCCCAGGGCCGCGCTTTCATGAGTGGCGTGCAGGCGCTGGTGCGGCTGCCGATGCTTCAGCGCCAGCGCGATGCGGCTGCCGGTCTCAACACTGCGGGGTTCATCAGTGGGTATCGAGGCAGCCCGCTGGGCGGTTACGACCAGGCGCTGTGGGCCGCCAAGAAGCACCTGGCGGCAGAGCACATCGTGTTCCAGCCCGGCGTCAACGAAGAGCTGGGCGCCACCGCGGTGTGGGGCACCCAGCAACTCGACCTGTTCCCGAAAGACGCCAAGTACGACGGCGTGTTCGGCATCTGGTACGGCAAGGGTCCGGGCGTCGACCGCTGCAGCGATGTATTCAAGCACGCCAACATGGCAGGCACATCGAAGCATGGCGGCGTGATCGCGATCGCCGGCGACGACCACATCAGCAAGAGCAGCACCGCCCCGCACCAGAGCGACCACATCTTCAAGGCCTGCGGCCTGCCGGTGTTCTTTCCGAGCAATGTGCAGGACATCCTGGACATGGGGCTGCATGCCTTCGCAATGAGCCGCTTCAGCGGTTTGTGGAGCGGCATGAAGACGATCCAGGAGGTCGTCGAATCGTCGGCCTCGGTGCTGGTGGATCCGAACCGCGTCCAGATCCTGATGCCCGAAGACTTCGAGATGCCCGATGGCGGCCTGCACATTCGCTGGCCCGACGCGCCGCTGGAGCAGGAAGCGCGGCTGATGGACTACAAGTGGTATGCGGCGCTGGCCTATGTGCGCGCCAACAAGCTTAACCACGATGTCATCCGCGGCCCCGACGACCGCTTCGGCATCATCGCCAGCGGCAAGGCCTACAACGACACGCGCCAGGCGCTGGCGGACCTGGGTCTGGACGACGACAGCTGCCGTCGCATCGGCATCCGGTTGCACAAGGTCAACGTGGTGTGGCCGCTGGAAGCCACGATCACGCGCGACTTCGCCAAGGGTCTGCAGGAGATCCTGGTGGTGGAAGAAAAGCGCCAGGTGATCGAATACCAGATCAAGGAAGAGCTCTACAACTGGCGCTCCGACGTGCGGCCCAACGTGCTCGGCAAGTTCGACGAACCCGAGGGTGACACGGACGGTGGCGAATGGAGCCGCCCGAATCCGAGCGAGAACTGGCTGCTGCGCGCCAAGGCCGACCTGACCCCGGCGATCATCGGCAAGGCGATCGCCAAGCGGCTGAAGAAGCTGGGCGTCGATGCCGACATCGTTGCCCGCATGGACGAGCGGCTCGGTGTGCTGAAGAAGCGCGAAGCGCAGCTCGACGCACTGACGGTGGACACCGGCGACCGCGCCGCCTGGTTCTGCAGCGGTTGCCCGCACAACACCAGCACCCAGGTGCCCGAAGGCAGCCGGGCCGTGGCCGGCATCGGCTGCCACTACATGGCGACCTGGATGGACCGCAGCACCGCCACCTTCACGCAGATGGGTGGCGAAGGTGTCCCGTGGGTGGGGCAGGCACCGTTCACCAACGAGCCGCACATCTTTGCCAACCTGGGCGACGGCACCTACTTCCACAGCGGGCTGCTGGCGATCCGCCAGAGCATCGCCTCGGGGGTCAACATCACCTACAAGATTCTCTACAACGACGCGGTGGCGATGACCGGCGGCCAGCAGGTGGGCGAACGGCCAGAAGGCCACAGCGTGTTGCAGATCATGAAGAGCCTGACCAGCGAAGGCGTGGCCAAGCTGGTGATCGTCACCGACACCGTCGGCAAGTACGACGGCGCCTCGCTGGAGCCCGGCGTGACGGTGCACGACCGTTCACAACTCGACCGCATCCAGCGCGAGTACCGTGAACTGAAAGGCACCACGATCATCATCTACGACCAGACCTGCGCCACCGAGAAGCGTCGCCGCAGGAAGCGCGGCAAGCTGGTCGAAGCCGAGAAGCGCGTGGTCATCAACGAGCTGGTGTGCGAAGGCTGTGGCGACTGCAGCGTGCAGAGCAACTGCCTCAGCGTCGAGCCGGTCGAAACCGAGTTCGGCCGCAAACGCAAGATCAACCAGAACACCTGCAACAAGGACTATTCCTGCGTCAACGGCTTCTGCCCCAGCTTCGTCACGATCGAAGGCGGGCAATTGAGGAAGCCGAAGAAAGAAGAGCGCGCCGACATGGCGGCCGCGCTGGCGGGTTTGCCCGCACTGCCCCACCCGACGCTGCCGCTGGCCGAACGCGCCTGGGGCATGGTGGTGGGCGGGGTCGGCGGCACCGGCGTCATCACCATCGGCAGCCTGCTGGGCATGGCCGCACATCTGGAAGGCAAGGGCGTGGTGACGCAGGACGCCGGCGGCCTGGCGCAGAAGGGCGGCGCCACCTGGAGCCACATCCAGATCGCCAACCGACCCGATGCGATCTACACCACCAAGGTCGACACCGCGCAGGCCGATCTGGTGATCGCCTGCGACGGCATCGTCGGCGCCAGCCTCTACACGCTGACCGTGATGCAGCAGGGCCGCACCTATGTGGCGCTGAACACGCATGGCACGCCGACCGCGGCCTTCGTGCGCAATGCCGACTGGCAGTCGCCATCGGCCAACTGCGAAGCCGCCATCCGCGCCAGTGTGGGCGACGACAACGTCGGTGCGCTCGATGCCGAACAGGTGGCGGTGCAGATGTTGGGTGACAGCATTTACACCAACCCGCTGATGCTGGGCTATTCGTGGCAAAAGGGCCGCGTACCGCTGTCGCTTGCGGCGCTGATGCGTGCCATCGAGTTGAACGCGGTCCAGGTCGACAACAACAAGGCCGCGTTCACCTGGGGCCGCCATTGCGCCAACGATCTGGCGGCGGTGCAGAAGCTGTTGAAACCCGCAGCAGGCAGCACGGGTGCGCAAGTGATCCAGTTCGTCAAGAAGCCGGGGCTGGCGCAGACCATCGCCACGCGGGTCGAATTTCTGACCGGCTACCAGGACGCAGCCTATGCACAGACCTACAGCGCCTTCGTCGACAAGGTGCGGGCCGCCGAGTCGCGTGCGGTGGGTGACAGCGGCGGCACCGCGCTCACCGAAGCCGTGGCGCGCTATCTGTTCAAGCTGATGGC
>JBDSMV010000013.1:0-4036 GCA_039915715.1 Rubrivivax sp.
GAGATGCTGCGCGAGGGCAAGCGGCTGCCGGAGCATCTGTTGCAACACCAGGCCAAGCGGCGCACCTTGCTGCTGGTCGACGACGAAGACAACATCGTCTCCGCGCTCAAGCGCCTGCTGCGCCGCGACGGCTACCACGTCGTCACGGCCAATTGCGGTGCCCAGGGCCTGCAGCGTCTGGCCGAGCACCAGGTCGATGTGATCCTGTCGGATCAGCGCATGCCGGGCATGACCGGCGTTGAGTTCTTGCGCCGTGCCAAGGAGCTTTACCCCGACACGGTGCGCATGGTGCTCTCGGGTTTCACTGAACTGCAATCCATCACCGACGCCATCAACGAGGGCGCGATCTACAAGTTTCTCGTCAAGCCGTGGGACGACGAGCGCCTGCGCGGTCACATCGAAGAGGCCTTTTGCCACAAGGAAATGGCCGACGAGAACCGGTCGCTGGGCGCCGCTGTGGCAGCGGCCAACGAAGAGCTCGCCGTGGTGAATGCGCGGCTGCACCGGCTGCTCGATGCGCAGCAGCTGCAGATCAGCCGCGAAGGCAACAGCCTCGCGATGATGCGCGGCCTGCTTGAAAACATCCCGGCGGCCGTCATCGGTTTCGATGTCGACGGTATGGTGGCCTACACCAATGCAGATGCCGAACACCTGCTCGGCGAGGTCGCCTCGCCACTGGGGTGCGCAGCCAACGAAGCGCTGCCGGCCGAGCTGCTGCGCGCCTGGCAGTCGAGCGGCGCCAAGCACCAACCCATCACCATCGCGGGCCGACGCTACGACATGGCCTGCCGCGACCTCGACGGCAGTGCCCACTCGCGTGGCAGCCTGATGCTGTTGACCCGGATCGGGGCGGATCGTGAGTGCGACTGAACCCTTGACGGGCGTGACTGCCCCTGCTGGCGCCGCGTCGGCCGAAGTGGCCACAGCGGCGACAGCGGCCGCCGCGCCAGCGACCAGCGACGACGCCGTGCGCGCCCGTCTGCGCGTGCTGTTTCGCCACTCGATCCGCGCAGGCCTGGTGAACCCGCTGCTGCACCTGATACCGCCCTACCGGCTCGCCGAGCCCGCGGAGGACGCATGACTCTTCTGACCGAACAGCAGGTGCTGGACGGCGTGCGGGATCTGCCTGCGCTGCCCGCTGTGGTCGTCGAGTTGATCCAGTCGCTCGGCCAGAGCGACATCAGCGCGAACGAACTCGCGCAAAAAATTTCGCACGATCAGGCCCTGGCGGCCAAGGCCTTGCGGCTGGCCAATTCGTCGTTCTACGGCATGTCCCGCCAAGTCACTTCGCTCGCCGACGCTACCGCCATCCTCGGCCTGCGAACGCTGCGCAGCGTGGCCACGGCGGCAGGGTTGGCCGGAGCGCTCTCGGCCGACCGCTGCGCCGCGTTCGACTTCAAGGCGTTCTGGCGGCATTCGATCGCCGCGGCGTTGTGCGCGCAAAAGCTGGCCCGCGCCCGCGGCATGGACGAGGACACCGCCTTCGTGCTGGGGCTGCTGCACGACATCGGTCGCCTCGCGTTGGCCAGCGCTTTCCCGCAGGCGCTCGGCGAGGCGATCGCGCACCAGCGCGCACACGACTGTCTGCCGCAGGAGGCCGAGCAGGTTGTTCTCGGCACCGACCATGCCGTGGTCGGTGCGTTGATCGCCGAGCATTGGCGTTTCACGCCCGGCATCGTTGCGGCCATACGCGGGCACCACGCTCCGTCGGACGACGCGAATCGGCCCGCGTTGATCGACATCGTCCACGTGGCCGACAACATCGCGCACGCCCTCGACCTCTCCCATGCGGAAGACGACATCGTGCCGCCGCTGTGCATGGACGCATGGCTGCGCCTTGCGCCGACCGAGGCCGAGTGTCGCGAGGTATTTCGTCGCGTCGAAGCCGAACACGCGAGCGTCTGTGCGGCGCTCCTGACTTAAGGACACACCATGAAGATGCCACTGGCCTCGCTCCCGAACGACTCGGCCACCGAACTCGCGGTGCTGCCCGCTGCCGATGAACTGCAGCAGCTCAGCAGCAGGCTCTCGGAGGCGCAGGGCAAACTGATGCAATCGGAGAAGCTGGCCTCCATCGGCCAGCTTGCTGCGGGCGTGGCGCACGAGATCAACAACCCGATCGGGTACATCTTCTCCAACTTCGGTTCGCTGGAGCGCTACATCGCCGACGTGTTCAAGATGCTTGGCGCCTACGAGAAGGCCGAAGCCGCGCTCGCGGGCACGCCCACCGGTACCGAGTTGAAACGATTGCGCGAAGAGCTGGAGCTGGACTTCCTGAAGGAAGACATCCCGACGCTGATGGCGGAATCGAAGGAAGGGATCTCGCGGGTACGCACCATCGTTCAGAACCTGAAGGACTTCTCGCGGGTGGACACCAGCCAGCAGTGGGTGATGGCTGATCTGCACCACGGGATCGACTCGACCCTCAATATCGTCAACAACGAGATCAAGTACACGGCCGACGTCGTCAAGGCATACGGCGAGTTGCCGGACATCGAGTGCCTGCCTTCAGAGCTGAACCAGGTCTTCATGAACCTGCTGGTCAATGCGGCACATGCGATCCAGTGCGATCGCGGTGCCATCACGATACGCACCGGTGCCGACGCCGCGGCCGGCCAGGTCTGGGTCGAGGTGGCCGACAACGGCGGCGGCATCTCGCCGGAGAATCTCGGCCGCATCTTCGACCCCTTCTTCACCACCAAGCCGATCGGCAAGGGCACGGGGCTGGGGCTCTCGCTCTCCTACGGCATCGTGAAGAAGCACGCCGGGCAGATCGACGTGACCAGCGACCTCGGGGTGGGCACCACGTTTCGGATCACCCTGCCGGTGAGGCGTGCAGAAAATGTCTGAAGTGCTCCCGGCTGCCGTGTGCTCGCCGCCTGCGGACGCGCCGTCGGCAGTGGATGCTGCAAACGTTGCAAACGTTGCAAACGTGGCAAACGCTGCAAACGCTGCAAACCCCGCGAGCGCCATGGCCGAGGTGGCACGCTGGACGATGCTCTGTGTCGATGACGAGCCCAACATCGTCGCGGCGCTGCGCCGGCTGTTCCGCGGCGCGGGCTATCGGGTGCTGACCGCGACCAGCGGCGCCGAGGCGCTGGCGCTGTTCGAGAGCGAGCCGATCGACCTCGTGATGTCTGACATGCGCATGCCTGGCATGGACGGCGCGCAACTGCTGGAGCAGGTGCGCCGCCGCTGGCCATCGGCCACGCGGCTGTTGCTCACGGGCTATGCCGACGTGCAGTCGTCGATGGCGGCCATCAACCAGGGCGAGGTCTACCGCTACCTCACCAAGCCGTGGAACGACAACGAAGTGCTGTTGGCGGTGCGCGAAGCATTCGAGCGCCAGGCGCTGGAGCGCGAGAGGCGCAGGCTGCAGGCGCTGACGCAGCAACAGGCCGACGAATTGAAAGCGCTCAACGCCAGCCTGGAGATCAAGGTCGCGCTGCGCACCGAGGACCTGAAGCAGGCCGGCGAGAAGCTCAAGAAGAACTACCTGGCGTCGATCAAGGCCTTCTCCAACCTGATCGAGTTGCGCGGCGGCCAGTTCGTCGGGCATGCGCGCCGCATGGCCGATCTCGCGCGCCGTACGGCCCGGGCGATGGGCCTTTCCGAGACCGATCAACAAGAAGTCTTCATCGCCGGGCTGCTGCATGACATGGGGCAGATCGGCTTGCCGGACGCGCTTCTCGCCCGCTCCGTGCCGCGGCTCAGTGACGAGGAGTCTCTCCTTTACCGACGTCACCCCGTGCTCGGTGAGCAGGCGCTGCTCGCCCTCGACGACATGCAGCGTGTCGCCGCACTCATCCGCAGCCACCATGAGCGCCACGATGGGCGTGGCTTCCCCGATGGGCTGCAAGGCCACGACATCCCGGCCGGCGCCCGCATCCTGGCAGTGGCCGATACCTTCGACGACCTGCAGAGCGGCCACCTGGGCGCCGCGCTGTCGGTGGCCGAAGCCCGCACCATCATCCTGCGCGGGCGGGGTACGCAGTTCGATCCCGAGGCGGTGGACATCTTCCTGCAGACCGAACTG
>JBDSMV010000035.1:0-17167 GCA_039915715.1 Rubrivivax sp.
GCTTGATGGTGGGCCAGGTGCCCCCGTTGACGCTGAACCTGCTGCGCTGGTCGATGGCGGCCGCATTCCTGCTGCCGCTGGGCTGGCGCGCGTTGCGCCCCATGTCGCGGCTGACCCGGCGCTGGCCGCCTTTTTCAACAACCTGACGCCGTTGTTCGCTGCGGTGTTCTCGGCTGCGCTGTTGGGCGAATCACCGAGCGCCTATCACGCCGTGGCCTTCGCATTGATCGTCGGCGGAATCGCGGTGTCGATGCGTCGGTCGGTCTGACACGGCCTGTGGGCTGGCCGGTCGGAGTAGGGCCCGTTCGGCGAGGACTGCCTGGACCGCGTTGCCGACATCGAAGGCATCGGCAGGCGGGGATCCGGGACTAGAACGTCCCCGCGTAAGCGCCGCCGTCCAGCAGCAGGTTCTGCCCCGTGATGTAGCCGGCGTGCCGGCTGCACAAAAAGGCACACAGCGCGCCGAATTCGTCGGCGTTGCCGAAGCGACGCGTGGGGTTGAGGCCGCGGCGCTCCTCGAGCAACGCTTCGATCGGCTTGCCGCTCTTTGCCGCCGCGCCGGCCATGGTGGTGCGCAGCCGGTCGGTGTCGAACGGGCCCGGCAGCAGGCTGTTCAGGGTCACGTTGCGGGACGCGATGCGCGGCTGCCGCGCCACCCCCGCGACGAAGCCGGTCAGCCCCGAGCGCGCACCGTTGGAGAGACCCAGGATGTCGATCGGCGCCTTGACCGCGGCCGAGGTGATGTTGACGATGCGCCCGTAGCCGCGCTCGGCCATCGGGTCGATGGTGGCCTTGATGAGTTCGATCGGGGTCAGCATGTTGGCGTCGAGCGCCTTGAGCCAGTCGTCGCGCGTCCAGTCGCGAAAGTCGCCAGGGGGCGGCCCGCCAGCGTTGTTGACGAGGATGTCGACTTGCGGGCAGGCTGCCAGCGCCGCCCTGCGGCCTTCGGCGGTGGTGATGTCGCCCACGACCGTCCGCACCTGAACATGCGGTGCCAATGCCGCCAGTTCTGCGGCGGTGGCGCTCAGCGTTGCTTCACCACGCGCGGTGATGACGACGTTGACGCCTTCCTGAACCAGCGCGCGCGCGCAGCCTTTGCCCAGCCCCTTGCTGGCGGCGCACACCAGCGCCCACTTGCCCTCGATGCCCAGATCCATAGCGCTCTCCTTTTGATTGAAACTTCAACGGGCCCGGGCCAACAGCCCGACACCCACCAACACCAGCAAGGTACCGGCGACGATCCAGGTGTTGAACGGCTCTCCCAGGATCAACACCCCCATCAGCAAGGTCGACAGCGGGCCGATCAACCCGGTCTGCGCCGTCAGCGTGGCGCCCACACGTTCGATCGCCATCATCACCATCAACACCGGCGCGAACGTGCACAGCGTGGCATTCAGGATCGACAGCCAGATCACTTCGGGAGCCACCAGCGCAGCCGACAGCGGCCGCAACAGCACGAACTGCAGCAGGCAGAAGCCGCAGGCGACCGAGGTCGCCCAGCCAGTCAGTCGCAACGCGCCCAGACGCCGCACCTCGTTGCCCGACAGCGTGAGATAGATGGCATAGCTGACAGCGCTGCCGAACACCAGCACCGTGCCCAACACGCCGTCGCCCCCCACCAGCCGCACCTCGTGTCCGAACACCAGCAACACGCCGGCATAGCTGGTGCCCAGCGCGGTCAGCTGTCTGGACGTGACGCGCTGCTTCAGGAACACGAATCCCAGCAGCAGCACCATCGTCGGGTTCAGATACAGGATCAGCCGTTCGAGACTGGCGGTGATGTATTGCAGCCCCGCGAAGTCGAGAAAGCTCGCCAGGTAGTAGCCGCTGAAACCGAGCCCGACGATGACCACGCCGTCGCGCCGCGCCAGTCCAGGTTTGCCGCGCCCTGCCCACCACGCCAGCGCCACGAACAGCGGCAGCGCGAACAGCATGCGGTACATGATCAGCGTGACCGCATCGACGCCATAGCGGTAGGCCAGCTTGACGATGATTGCCTTGCCGGAAAACGCGACCGAACCGGCGGCCGCCAGGGCCAGACCGGCCGCCAACGCGGGGTGAGCCGTGCCGGGAGCCGCATGGTCGGCAACGGTGGCGGGCTTCAAGTCGCTGCCAACCGGTCGCGGGTGGCGCGCCGCATCAGCGCGCCCGTGCGGCCGATCCGCCGATAGCCGCGACCCTGGTAGATGCCGATGGCGACATCGTTGGGGTCGGCGCACAGCACGATGCGCTCCAGGTGCCAGTTCTGAAATCCCCACCGCGTCACCGCGTCGACCAAGCTTGTGCACAAGCCTTGGCGGCGCCAGCCGGGGTCGGTTTCGAGATGCTGAAAGCGGCCGATGGCCCGGGGTTGCGCTGCACTCCGCATGAGACCGCAATGGGCGGCCAACAGCGCGCCGCGCCAAATGCCGAACCCTGCCGCTTGCCCTTGGTCGGCCAGCAAAGCCATGCGCTTCAGCCGACTGCGGCGGTGCGCGACGCAGCTGTTGCGCTCGAAGCCGCTGCAATCGACGGTCTGCGCGGTGACGAGTGCTTCCATCTCCTGGGACAGATCGAGCAACCGAAACCGTCGCAGTGGATTGGGGGCGGCAAGGCGGCGGCGCGGGTGAGCCCTGGCTGGCGCACCGAGTTCATCATCCACAGCCAGGGCGCCGATGTCGTCGAGTCGCTGACGCGCATCGCCGATGCGTTCCGTCAGAAGCCGACCGCCTGCCCGTCGCGACGCGGGTCGCTGGCGGCGGCGTAACCTTCTATCGCCGGGTCACCCAGGCGCCAGATGAACTGGCCGGCGCCGTAGTCCTGGTAACTGTCGCTGAAGCCCGCGATGCGGTGGCCCAGGTCGCGCAGACCTTGTGCCGCGGCAGCGTCGAAGCCGGGCTCCAGGTTGACGGTGCCGGCGTTGAAGCGCCAGCGCGGCGCGTCGCAGGCCGCCTGCGGTTGCTGGCGGTAGTCCAGCATCCGCACCAGGGTCTGCATGTGGCCCTGCGGCTGCATGTCGCCGCCCATCACACCGTAGCTCATGACCGGTTGTCCGTCCTTGGTCAGGAAGGCCGGGATGATGGTGTGGAAGGGGCGCTTGCCACCACCCACGCAGTTGTCGAAGGCTTCGTCGACCCTGAAGCCGTGGCCACGGTTCTGCATCGACACGCCGTAACCCGGCACCACGATGCCCGAACCGAATCCCATGTAGTTGCTCTGGATGAAGCTGACCATCATGCCGCTGGCATCGGCAGCGGTGAGATAGATGGTGCCGCCTTTGGGGCCGTGGCCGTGGCCGAAGTCCTGGGCGCGCTTCGGATCGATCATCGCCGCGCGCTGCTTGAGATAACTCTCGTCCAGCATCTGCGCGGACGAGAGCCGCATGCTGCGCGGCTCGGCCACATGCTGATAGACATCGGCGAAGGCCAGCTTCATGGCCTCGATCTGCAGGTGCTGCGATGCCGCGCCGTCGACCGGCAGCGATGCGATGTCGAACTTTTCCAGGATGCCGAGCGCGATCAACGCCGCGATGCCCTGGCCGTTGGGCGGGATCTCGTGCAGCGTGTGGCCGCGGTAGTCTCGCGAGATCGTGCCCACCCATTCGGGTTGGTAGTTCGCCAGGTCGGCCGCGGTCATCGCACCGCCGTTGGCTTTGGCATGCGCGGCCAGCGCTTCGGCGACTTCACCGCAATAGAACGCTTCACCTTTGGTTTCGGCGATCAGCCGCAGCGTGCGTGCGGCCTCGGCGAACACGAAGCGCTCGCCCACGTGCGGTTCGCGGCCATTCGGCATGAAGGCTTCGGCAAAGCCCGGCTGCGAGGTCACTTCGGTCAACTCGGCCGCCATGCGCCATTTGTCCTGCACGATCACCGGCACCGCATAGCCGCGCTCGGCGGTGTCGATGGCCGGTGCCATCAGGTCGGCAAACGGCAGCTTGCCGAAGCGTTCGTGCAACGCCACCCAGCCGGCCACTGCGCCCGGTACCGTCACCGAGTCCCAGCCGCGCTTGGGCGGCGTGGCCACATCAGCGCCGTACTTCTTGCGGAAATACGCCGGCGTCCAGGCCTGCGGGGCACAGCCCGATGCGTTCAGACCGTGAAGTTCCTTGCCGTCCCACAGGATGCAGAAGGCGTCTGAACCCAGGCCGTTGCTGCAGGGCTCGACGATCGTCATCACCGCCGCGGTGGCGATGGCTGCGTCGACCGCGTTGCCGCCATTGCGCAGCATCTGCAGGCCGGCCTGCGCAGCCAGCGGGTGCGAGGTCGAGACGATGTTGCGTGCGAAGACCGGTGAACGCTGGCTGGCGTAACCGGTGGTCCAGTCGAATGGTGACATGCGGGTGGCGCGGTGGCGAGCCGCGCAGAGTGCTGCGGATGGACTGGATTGTGCTGCCAGCACCGGGCTGCTCCTTGCGGGTCAGCGTCGCTCCGTTCAGCCTCAGTCTTCGTGAAAGGCGACTCGGCGATTCTTCCTGATCGTCGGCAGCATCACCACCACCACCATCAGCGCCGCCGCGATCAAGAGACCGGAGGACAGCGGCCGGGTGACGAAGGTGCTCCAGTCGCCGCGCGACAGCAACAGCGCGCGCCGCAGGTTCTCTTCCATCATCGGCCCGAGGATGAAGCCCAGCAGCAGCGGCGCCGGTTCGCAGCCGAGCTTGTAGAACACGTAACCCAGGGCTGCGAAACCGGCGCCCATGTAGACATCGAAGGGGTTGTTGTTGAGCGTGTAGAGGCCGATGGTGCAAAACACCACGATCGCTGGAAACAGAAACCGGTACGGCACCGTCAGCAGCTTGATCCAGATGCCGATCAACGGCAGGTTCAGGATCACGAGCATCAGGTTGCCGACCCACATGCTGGCGATCAGGCCCCAAAACAGTTCCGGGTTGCTGCTCATCACCTGCGGGCCGGGCTGGATGCCCTTGATGGTCATCGCCCCCACCATCAGCGCCATCACCGCGTTGGGTGGAATGCCGAGTGTCAGCATCGGGATGAAGCTGGTCTGCGCACCGGCGTTGTTGGCGCTCTCGGGGCCGGCCACGCCACGGATGTTGCCCTGGCCGAAAGGAACTTCGCCGGGTCGGCCGCGCACCTTCTTTTCCAGCGCATAGGCCGCGAACGACGACAGCAGCGCACCGCCCCCGGGCAGCACCCCCAACAGCGAGCCGAGCGCGGTGCCGCGCAGCACGGCGGGGAACGCGTCCATGAAGTCCTGCCGGGTGGGCCACAGGCCCTTGACGTCCTTGGTGAAGACCTCGCGGTTCTCGGCCGGCTGCCCCAGGTTGGCGATGATCTCGCCGAAACCGAACACCCCCATCGCGATCGCAACGAAGCCGATGCCGTCGGTAAGTTCCGGAATGTCGAAGCTGTAGCGCGCCACGCCGCTGATGACATCGGTGTTGATCTGCCCCAACAGCAAGCCGAGCAGGATCATCGCGATCGCTTTCACGAGCGACCCGGACGCCAGCACCACCGCGCCGATCAGGCCCAGCACCATCAGGCTGAAGTACTCGGCCGGACCGAACTTGAAGGCCAGTTCGGTCAGCGGCGGCGCGAAGGCCGCGATGATGACGGTGCCCACGCAGCCGGCGAAGAACGAACCCAGCCCTGCAGCCGCCAACGCCGGCCCGGCGCGTCCCTTGCGCGCCATCGCATAGCCGTCGATGGCGGTCACGACCGAGCTGGACTCGCCCGGCACGTTGATCAGGATCGCGGTGGTCGAGCCGCCGTATTGCGCGCCGTAGTAGATGCCGGCCAGCATGATCAACGCCGGCGTGGCGTCGAGTGCGTAGATGCTGGGCAGCAGCATCGCGATCGTGGCCACCGGCCCCAGACCCGGCAACACGCCGATCAAGGTGCCCAGCACCGCGCCGCCGAAGGCATAGAGCAGGTTCTGCAGCGTGAAGGCGACCCCGAAGCCCATCGAGAGGTTGTGAATCAGGTCCATCTGCCGCTGCCTATCGAACGAACGCCGGCCACAACGGAATCACCAGATTCAGCCCCCAGACGAAGATCGCCCAGCTGCCGATGGTCAGCACGGCGGCGTTGACCAGCGCATCTTTCCAGTGAAACTCATCACCGGCCAACGCCGAGACGATCACCAGCAGTGGCAGCGCGATGACCATGCCGAGGTGCGGCAGCAGCCAGCCGAATGCAGCCACCGCAGCCACGATCAGCAGCAGCGGCTTCCAGGCCCAGGCGCCGATGCGGTCGCCGCCTTCGGTTTCCAGCGTCAACGACTTGAACAACAGCGCGGCGCCCAACAGGGCGGTTAGCACGCCGAGGCCGAACGGGAAATAGGCCGGCCCGGGGCGCGCCGAACTCAGCCGCCAGCATTCCAGCACGCCGCGCCCCGCGCGGCCGGCCTCGGTGGCGCAAGCCCCGCCGAAGCTGTAGTTCAAAGCGCCGACCGCAAAGCCCACGCCGACCACGATGAACATCAGGCCGGACCAGAAATCTCGCTCGCTCTTGATCTTCAACGCCACTCCTCGCACGGAGACGCCGGGCACTCACCGTGGCGGGCGATTCTAGGTAGCGCGGCACCGCGGTCAGGCGGGCCGGTTTCCAGCCGTTGCAAGCTCAGGCCGACAAGCCCGGCGTGCAGCGCATCACCTCGTCCAGCGTCGTCAGCCCTTCGGCTACTTTCATCGCGCCGGCCAGCCGCAGCGGACGCAGACCGTTCTTCATCGCCTGCCTGCGCAGCGCGGTGGCGTCGAGCACCGGATGAATGGTGGCGCGTTCGGCTTCGTCCAGCAGCAGCAGTTCGTACAACCCGGTACGCCCGCGGTAGCCGGTGTGACGACATTCCAGGCAGCCGACCGGCTTGCAGGGCCGCACACCGCCGGCCAGGCGCCAGGGCTTGACCAGGTCGTCCAGCATCTCGCGCGTGGTGCCCTCGTCGCGCACCTTGCAGGCGGGGCACAAGGTGCGTGCCAGTCTCTGTGCCAGCACCCCGATCACGGTGGCGTTGATGAGGTAGGTGGGCACACCCAGGTCGGCCAGCCGGGTCACGGCACCGACCGCATCGTTGGTGTGCAGGGTGCTGAAGACCAGATGGCCGGTGAGTGCGGCCTGGATCGCCATCTCGGCGGTCGGCAGGTCGCGGATCTCGCCGACCATGATGATGTCCGGGTCCTGGCGCATCAATGCCCGCAGGCCTTCGGCGAAACCCATGTCGATGGCGCTGTGCACCTGGGTCTGGTTGAAGGCCGGCTCGATCATCTCGATCGGGTCTTCGATGGTGCAGACGTTGACCTCATCGTTGGCAAGGCTCTTGAGGGTGGCATAGAGCGTGGTGGTCTTGCCGCTGCCGGTGGGGCCGGTCACCAGCACGATGCCGTGCGGCCGCGCAATCAACTCCTGCCAGCCCTTGCTTTCGGCGGCGCCGAAGCCGAGCGCCGGCAAGCCCTTGACGGTGGCTTCGGGGTCGAAGATCCGCATCACCATCTTCTCGCCGAACGCAGTGGGCAAGGTTGACAGGCGCATCTCGACTTCGCCGCCGTTGATGTCGGCGCGGTCAGCGGCCTTGTCGGCTGCGGACTGTGGCCGGCGGGTCTTGATGCGACCGTCGAGCGGGCGCCGCCGTTCGACCACGTCCATGCGACCCAACAGCTTGATGCGCGCGGTCATCGCGCTCATCACCGTCAATGGCACCTGGTAGACCGTGTGCAGCACGCCGTCGATGCGAAAACGAATGGCGCCGATGTCGCGCCGGGGCTCCAGGTGGATGTCGCTGGCGCGCTGGTCGAAGGCGTACTGCCACAACCAGTCGACCACCTGCACCACGCCCTGGTCGTTGGCATCCAGCGCCTTGTTGCTCTTGCCCAGCTCCACCAGTTGCTCGAAGCTGGCGCTGCTGGAACTCTCTCCACTCTTGGCCGCGGCGCGCACGCTTCTGGCCAGCGCATAGAACTCGGTGGTGTAGCGGCGCAGTTCGTCGGGGTTGGCGACCACCAGCTTGATGCGGCGCCGGGTGTGGGCCTCGATCTCGGCCACCCAGGTCACCTCGAAGGGTTCGGCAGTGGCGATGGTGACTTCGGCCGCCGTGACGCTGATCGGCAGCGCGCGGCGCATCTCGGCGTACTGCACGCTCATGACCTCGGCCACGCGGCCCACGTCCACCCGCAACGGATCGATGCGAAGGTAGGGCAGGCCCGAGCGCCCGGCCAGCCATTCGGTCAGCGTTTCGGTGTCGAGCGTGCGCCCGCTGCCAGTGCGTTGCAGGCCCGCGGCGCCCAGGCGAACCAGCGCATGCAGGCTCGAAGTGCCGGCCTTGAAGCGGTCTGAGACACGGGCCGCGTCTTCGGCACCGATCCAGCCGTCGTCGCGCAGCCAGCGCAGCAGCAGCGGCCATTCGAGCCGACCGCGGTGCGGCGTGGCGGCACCAGCCGCAGCGGGGGCCTTGTGGTCGGGGGTGTGAACGCTGGGGTGGGCGGACTTCATGACGTGGGGGTAACGAGGCCGCGATCATCGGCATCGGGGTCGACTGAGCGAGCAGTCTCGAGAGCAGGCGCGGGACCGTACGGCCGCACCATCCGCAGCCACTTGCGAGCCGGCAGGCCAAGCGCCCCATGGCGAGATTCGATCGCCGCGGCGCGCGCCGACAGCTCGGCGCGGTCGGGCACGCCGACATTGCGCCCGGCCACGACCACGGTGTTGCCTTCGCGCGTGGGCCGCAGGCTCCACACCTGATCGGCTCCGAATGCCGAAGCGATGCGGTCGATGCTTTCACGGAAGCTGGCGTTGCGGCCGAACAAATTGACGCTCATCAGCCCACCATCTTCGAGCACCGAACGGCAGGCGGCATAGAAGTCGGCGCTGTCCAGCACCGGGGCGGCGGCTTCATGGTCGTACAGGTCCACATGCAGCAGCCGCACGCTGCCGGTCTCGGCCTGCGCCAACCAGTCGGCGGCATCACCCAGCACCACTTCGGCCGACTCGGGCAGATGGAAGAAGAGCCGGTTGGCGGTGACGACCTCGGGGTTGATCTCGACTGCGGTGGTGGGCATGCGCAACTGCATGGCCGTGAAGCGGGTGATGGCGCCGGCACCCAGTCCCAGCTGCACCGCGGCGCCGGGCCCTGCGCTTTCATCATCGTCGCCGCGACCGATGGCAGCGGACGGCAGCCACAACAGGCTCGCCAGCATGCGCTGCACATAGTCGAGCTCGACCTGCTGCGGCTTGCGGATCCGCATCGCGCCCTGAACCCAGATCGACCCCAGATGCAAGTAACGCACGCCTTCGTATTCCGACAGCGACACCGGCGGCAGGTCGACCGGTTGGCGCTTGTGGGTTGCGCTCATGGCATCAGACGCCGGCCACGGAGAAAACGTCGCGCCACGCGGCCAGCTTGCGCTCGAACGACCAACTGGCGTTGGCGGGGCTGGTCGACGGCAGCCGGTGCACGGCATATCCGAGCGCCTGCAAGTGGCGTCGCGCACGTGCCGATTCGCCGCCGTTGTGCGCCACGTGCTGCAGCCGCGGGGCCTGCAGCCGCAGCGCAGCAAAGTCGTTGAAGACGGCATTTCGGATCGCCTGATCGAGGCTGCCGCTGCGCTGGCAGCCGGCATAGACATCCCAGATGCCGAGCCCGCGCTGCAACACCGTGCCCAGCCGGTCGACATACGGCATCGACGCCAGGTCGACATTCCAGATCGCACCCAGCAGCGGCCAGAAATGGTTGCGCGGGTGGCCGTAGTACTGCTGCGCCCGCAGCGAAGCCACCCCCGGGAAGCTGCCGAGCACCAGCAGACGGGTGTCGGGGCCCACCACCGGCGCCAGACCCTGAAGCCGGACCGGTTCGGCTTCGGGTGCCGCCTCGGGGGCCGACCGCATTGCCCCCTCCTCAGCCTGCTCTCTGTTCAAGCCGACACCACCGATCGCGCAGCGGCAGCTTCGTCCAACCGCAGCAGCCGCGGCAACGCGGCGCGCACGTTGGCCGATGTCTGGGCCGCCGTTTGCGCCACGGTCCAACCCCGCAGGTCGGCCAGCACGGCGCCGATGCGCGGCAACTCCGCCGGCTCGTTGCGATGGGTGGCTCCGGCAGCGCGATCGGCGGCGGTTCGGTAGAGCCATTGCGGCGGGATGTCGGGCGCGTCGGTTTCCAGCACCAGCGCATCGTCGGGCAGGGTGCTCGCCCGCTTGCGAATCTGCAGCGAGCGCTCGAAAGTCAGGGTGCCGCCGAAGCCGAGCTTGAAGCCGCGCGAGGTGAAATGCTCGGCCTGCACGGCACTGCCATTGAAGGCGTGCGCGATGCCACCGGACACCTCGATGCGGCGCAACCCTTGCAGCAGCGCGTCGGCCGAGCGCCGCACATGCAGGATCACCGGCAGCCCGGCGTCGCGTGCGATCCGCAATTGCGCGCTGTAGAAGCGCGACTGCCGAACCGGGTCGAGCCCGGGCACGAAACCGTCGATGCCTATCTCGCCCACCGCCACCAGCCGCGGGTCGTCGCGATGGGTGTGCAGTGCGTCGCGCAGCAAGTCCAGGTGAGCATCCTGCGCGTCGGGCGTGCACAGCGGGTGGATGCCGAGCGCGTAGGCAGCGTCGAGGCGGTGGGCCGACTGCCGCACGGCGTCGAAGTTGTGCGCCGCCACCGCCGGTATCACGATGCGCGTGACCCTGGCCGCCACGGCGCGCTGCACCACAGCCGCGCGGTCTGGGTCGAACTCGGCGGCATCCAGGTGGCAGTGCGAATCGGTCCACATGCAGCCATGATGACGCAGGTTGACAGTGCGGCCACTGCGGCGCCCGACGCAACGTGATAGTGTGATCGCGGATGTCTCGAGAGACCCTGGAGCGCGCATGAAGAAGGCCCCGTTGTACAGCCGATCACCCCGTCGCTCGTCTGCCGATCTGGCCGATCGGGGCAATGAAGGCAACCCCGCCGCCGCCGGCCCATCGACTTCGCCCGTGCCGGCGGCAACCCCGAGCCGCTCGCGCGCCTTCGCGAACCGCCATGCAGCGCCGCTGTGGGCGCTGGCCGGCGCCCTGCTGGCCACCGTGCTGGTGTTGGGCACTGCGCATCTGCAACCGGGCGCCCGCGTCGTCACCCAGGCCGACATCGACCGTGCGGTGCGCGAATCGCTTGAGACCACTCCCCTGCCCTCACAGGCAACCGCTGCCTATGCAGCGATCCTGCCTTCGGTGGTGCGGGTCATGGGCCTGTCCGAAGGCGAGGACAAGGCCGATGCCGAAACCGACCCGGAACAGCGCGCGATGGAACGCAGCCTGGGCACCGGGGTGGTCATCATCGACAACGGCACGATCCTGACCAACCTGCATGTGGTCGCAGGGGCACGCAAGATCCTGGTCCGGTTTGCCGATGGCTTTCAGACCCAGGCCGATCTGATCAACACGCAGCCGCAAGACGATCTGGCGGTGCTTCGCACCCGCAGCGTGCCCGACGACCTGCAGGCCGCAACCATGCGGTCGACCGGCGACCTGCTGCCCGGCGACCACGTGATCGCTGTCGGCCACCCCTTCGGCATCGGCCCATCGGTCAGCTACGGTGTGGTGTCGGGCATGCGGCGCGAATTCCGCTCGCCGGAAGGCAAGAAAACCTTGACGAACTTGATCCAGTTCGACGCCGCCGCCAACCCCGGCAATTCGGGCGGGCCACTGGTGACGATGGACGGACAGGTGGTGGGCATCGTTACCGCCATCCTGAACCCCACCGAGCACCGCACGTTCGTCGGCATCGGATTTGCCGTGCCGATCGAGAACGCCGCCGCGGCCGCCGGCATGCCGCCGTTTTGAGCCGCTACACAACCTACCGAGTCCGCCTAGATGATCGACACCGCTGAAAACACCGCCACGCTGATGGAACGCGTGCTGTACGAAGTCAAACGCGTTGTCGTGGGGCAGGACCGCTTTCTGGAACGCGTGCTGGTCGCGATGCTGGCGCAGGGGCATCTGCTGGTCGAAGGGGTGCCGGGCCTTGCGAAAACGCTGACCATCAAGACCCTGGCGCGCACCGTGCGGGGCAGCTTCAAGCGCATCCAGTTCACCCCCGATCTGGTGCCGGCCGACCTGGTGGGCACGCGCATCTACAACCAGAAGAGCGGCGAGTTCGGCACCAGCCTGGGCCCGGTGTTCGCCAACCTGCTGCTGGCCGACGAGATCAACCGCGCGCCGGCCAAGGTGCAGAGCGCACTGCTGGAAGTGATGCAGGAGCACCAGGTGACGATCGCCGGCGAATCGCACAAGGTGCCCGACCCTTTTGTGGTGATGGCGACGCAGAACCCGATCGAAACCGAAGGCACCTATCCGTTACCCGAAGCGCAGGTCGACCGTTTCATGATGAAGGTGCTGGTCGACTACCCGACCGAAGAGGAAGAGTTCGTGATCGTCGAACGTGTCACCGGCCCGGCGGTCGATGTGAGCGCGGTCGCCGACACCTTTCAGCTGGCCGCGCTGCAGCGCGAGTGCCGCGCGGTGTTCTGCGACCCGGCGCTGATGCAGTACGCGGTCAAGCTGGTCAGCGCCACGCGCCGGCCCGAACTGCACGACCTGAAGGAGATGAAGGGCATGCTGACCTACGGTGCCAGCCCACGCGCCACGATCGGCTTGATCGAAGGCGGCAAGGCACTGGCGATGTTGCGTGGCCGCGGCTATGTGCTGCCCGAAGACATGACCGACTTGGTGCCCGATGTGCTGCGCCACCGCCTGGTGCTGAGCTACGAAGCGCTGGCCGACAACATCGACGCCGATGAGTTGATCCAGCGGTTGCTGGCCAAGGTGCCAAAGCCCGACAAGCCGCTGGCGCACCGCGCCGACCAGACGGCCTCGACCTGATGGCGAAGCCCTTGCCGACCCCCGACGGCCCCGGCAACGCAGGCAGCCGTGTGCAGCGCCTGGTGTCGCAAGCACCTCGCGCAGCCCCGGATGCGTTGCTGCGCCGACTCGAATGGACCGTGATCCGGCGTCTGGATGGCCTGCTGCAAGGCGACTACCGCACCTTGTGGCGCGGCGCCGGAGTCGACCTGGCCGACCTGCGCGAGTACCAGCACCACGACGATGTGCGCCACATCGACTGGAACGTCACCGCGCGCCTGCAGCAACCGTATGTGCGCCAGTTCATCGAAGACCGCGACCTCAACGCCTGGTTCCTGCTCGACCTTTCGGGCAGCGTCGACTTCGGTTCGGCCGATGTCACGAAGCTGGCGGTATCGGCGGGCTTCGTCGCGACCGTGGCCCGGGTGCTGACCCGTCATGGCAACCGCGTCGGGGCGCTGCTCTACGGCACCGAGGTCGAAGCGGTGATGCCGCCGCGCGCCAGCCGGCTGCATGTGCTGGAGCTGCTGCAACGCATGAGCCAGCCGCGGCCGCGAAACAAGCCACAGCGCGCAGCCGGTGCCGGCACGGCCCCAGCCAGCAGCACTTCTCTCGCCGACCTGCTGCAAGGCGCCGACCGCGCCATGCGCCGCCGCTCGCTGGTGTTCGTGGTGTCGGACTTCATCAGCGAGCCGGGTTGGGAAGACGCCCTGGCGCGGCTGGCGCGGCGCCACGACGTGGTGGCGGTGCGCTTGTGGGACCCGCTGGAGATGTCGCTGCCCGACGATGCGAACCTGGGTCTGCTGACGGTGGAAGATGCCGAGACCGGCGAGCAGTTGATGATCGACGCCTCGGACCCCGGCTTTCGTGAACGCTATGCCGACTTCGCCCGCCAGGCCGAAGAACAGCTGATGACTGCGCTGGCGCAATCGGGCTGCGACGTGCTGGAGCTGGCCACCGACGACGAGCTGCTGGACGCGCTGATGCGATTCGCCGACCTGCGCTAGCAGCGCGCGCGGTTGAAGGCGCCGTCCCGCTTTCCGGCCCGCATGCGGCGCGCGCAGCCGCTGGCAGCGGTCGGTGCGGACAAGACCGATCGAAAGGAGATGCGGGCATGAGCTTCGTCTGGCCGTCGCTGTTGTGGACGCTGCTGCTGCTGCCGCTGGTGGTGCTGTTGTATCTGTGGATGCTGTCGCGCAAGAAGCGCAGCACGGTGCGACTCGCGAGCATCGCAGTCGCACGCATGGCCGCCGGCCGCGGGCCGGGATGGCGCCGCCATGTGCCTCCGCTGTTGATGCTGCTGGCGCTGGCGGCGCTGCTGTTCGCGGTGGCGAGGCCGACCGCGATGCTGACCCTGCCGCTGTCCGAACGCACGATCATCCTTGCGATGGATGTCTCGGGCAGCATGCGCGCCGAAGACGTCAAGCCGAACCGGCTGGTGGCGTCGCAGGAAGCCGCCAAGGCCTTCGTCAACAACCTGCCGCGCGAGGTGCGGGTGGGCGTGGTGTCGTTCGCCGGCACCGCGGCGGTGGTGCAGGCCCCCACCGACAGCCGCGAAGACGTCATCAAGGCCATCGACCGTTTTCAGCTGCAGCGTGGCACCGCCACCGGCAGCGGCATCATCCTGTCGCTGGCCACGCTGTTTCCCGACGACGGCATCGAGATCCAGCATGTGACCGGGCAGCGCAACTTTCCGGGCAAGGAGCCGATCGGGCAGGAGAAGCCCAAGAAGGAGTTGAAACCGGTGCCGCCGGGCTCCTACAACTCGGCCGCCATCATCATGCTGACCGACGGCCAGCGCACCACCGGCCCCGACCCGATGGATGCCGCCAAGATGGCCGCCGAGCGCGGCATCCGCGTCTACACGGTCGGCATCGGCACCACCAGCGGCGAGATCATCGGCTTCGAAGGCTGGAGCATGCGGGTGCGGCTGGACGAAGAAACGCTGAAGAACATTTCGGCCTCGACCCAGGGCGAGTACTTCTATGCCGGCACTGCCGAGGACCTGGTGAAGGTCTACGAGTCGCTGAGTTCACGCATGGTGGTCGAGCGCAAGGAAACCGAAGTGACAGCGCTGTTCGCCGGGCTCGGAGCCCTGCTGGCGCTGATGGCCGCGGGGCTGTCGGTGTGGTGGTTCGGAAGGATCACCTAGCAGCGCCCAACGCCCGCTGCCATCGACGACCCGCGGGCCGCGCCAGCACCAAGCGAAGCCGCGGAACCGGCTTCGCCGGGCCGCAGGCGAACGCCCCCTCGGGGGGGCAGCGATCGTCAGGGAGCGTGGACTCTCAATCCACCACCGCTTCGATCACCATCTGCACGCGCTGGCGGCCATTCCACTCGTCGAGACTGAGCCGGAAAGCCAGCCGAACCTCGGATTCCAGCGGTTCGACGCGACCGAACCAGATGCCGTCGCGTTCCTGCCCCTGGTGGCGCAGGCGCAGCTTCAGGTGTTTGCCGCCCACCAGCCGTTGTTGCAGCACCTGAACGGTGTCGCAGAACAGCGGCGCTTCGAAGCCTTGTCCCCAGACTTGCGCGTCCAGCACCTGCACGGTGGCGGTGTTGAACCACTGCAGTTCCAGCGGGCCATCGGTGCGCAGGCTGCGCGTCAACGTGGCCGCGTCCAGCCATTCGCCAGCCACCTCGCGCAGCGCTTGGTCGAAACGCATGAAGGCTTCCGGCACGCCCTCCGACTCAATTGCCTTCAGGCTGCAACCGGCGGCCATCGCATGCCCGCCGAACCGCAGCAGCAGCCCTGGGTGGCGCTTGGCGACCAGGTCCAGCGCGTCACGCAGGTGAAAGCCCGGGATCGATCGGCCCGAGCCTTTCAACACCCCGTCGGCGCCGCGCGCGAACACGAAGGTCGGGCGGTGCAGTCGGTCCTTCAGGCGCCCGGCAACGATGCCGACCACGCCTTCGTGGAAACTCTCGTCGAACAGCGCCAGCGCCGCGGGCATCGCCTTCAGCTTCGTCGGCGCATGCGCCGCATCACGATGGGCCTGTGACTGCGCACCATCGCCTTCAACCGCTGGCAGCAACACCGCCAGCGCCTCGTCGGCGCGTTCGCGCATGCCGCCTTCGACCTCACGCCGTTCGCGGTTGATGGCATCCAGTTGCGCTGCCAGGTCCGCCGCACGCGCAGCGTCGTCGGTGACCAGGCATTCGATGCCGAGCGTCATGTCCGACAGGCGCCCGGCGGCATTGATGCGCGGGCCGAGTGCAAAGCCGAAATCGAATCCCGACGCCCGCGCGGCATCGCGTCCCGCGGACTGGAACAACGCCGCCACGCCGGGCTGCATGCGCCCGCTTCGCACCCGCTTCAGCCCCTGCGCGACCAGCCGGCGGTTGTTGGCGTCGAGCCGCACGACGTCGGCGACCGTGCCCAACGCCACCAGGTCCAGCAGCGAGTCGAGCCGCGGCTGCACCTGCTGCGCATAGTGCCCGCGCTCGCGCAGCACCGCACGGGTGGCCAGCAGCACATAGAACATCACCCCGACCCCGGCGATGCACTTGCTGCCGAAATCGCAGCCGGGCTGGTTCGGGTTGACGATCACGTTGGCATCGGGCAGTTGCACGGCGCCGTCGACCATCGCCGGCAGGTGGTGGTCGGTCACCAGCACCTGCAGCCCGCAGGCGCGGGCGTGGGCCACGCCTTCGAAGCTGGCGATGCCGTTGTCCACCGTCACCAGCAGATCGGGCCGGTGCGGCAAGCTCAGATCGACGATCGCAGGCGTCAGGCCGTAGCCATGCACCGCGCGGTCGGGCACCACATACGACAGATGCAACGCCGGCGCCCCCAACAATTGCAGGCCGCGCAGTGCCACCGCGCAGGCGGTGGCGCCGTCGCAGTCGTAGTCGGCAACGATGCAGATGCGCCGGCCTTGCTCGACCGCATCCGCCAGCAGATGACCGGCCGCCGCCGCGCCGCGGAGGCCCGTTGGCACCAGCAATCGCGCCAGGCCGTCGTCGAGCTCGTCGGCGGTCTTGACGCCGCGCGCAGCCAGCAGCCGCGCCAGCAATGGGTGCACACCGGCCTGCTCCAGCGCAAAGCTGATGCGCGGTGGCACGTCGCGGGTTTCGACACGCAACGCGGCTGACGTGGCGGTGGCGAGCTCGTTCGCGATCGGCATCACAACCCCGCCAACAGGGCACGCACGTCGGGCCGCGCCCGCATCCAGCGGCGCCAGCGCGGCCGCAACGGGGTCGTGAAGCCGCGGCAGCCGCGCTCGCCGCACAAGGTCAGTTGCACCGACTCGCCACCATGCACCCTGTCGAGCGCCGCCTTCAACGGCCCTTCGTCGATCACCTGGCAAGCCCGCAGCCAGCCATCGGCATCGGCTGCCAGCGCGGTTCGGCGCAGGCCTTCTTCGACCTGCAGACCGGCCACCTCGGCCGCAGCACGGGTGACCCCGGTG
>JBDSMV010000054.1:0-3032 GCA_039915715.1 Rubrivivax sp.
GAGCGGCTCCTGAACGCAGCGCCGGCTCAAGCCCGTGCCCTGTTGCAGACTGAAGGCTACTTCACTCCGGAGATCAAGGTCGAGCGCCAGGACGGTGAGCCGCCTCAGGTGCTGATCACCGTCGACCCGGGTCCGGTCACCGTGGTCGGCAGTGTCGACCTGGAGGTCAATGGCCCGCTGAAGGCGTCCGCCGAGGCCGGCGACGCGCGCGCTGAAAGGGTGCTGTCCGACGTACGGCTCAAATGGCGCCTGAACCGGGGCGCTCCGTTCAAAGCCAGTGCCTGGTCGAGTGCCAAATCCGGTGTCACCGCGCGCCTGCGGGCCGATGCGTACGTGCTGGCCGATTGGGAGCGCACACAGGCGCGCGTCGATGCTTCGACCCAGAGTGCCGCGTTGGCGGGCACGATCGCCAGCGGGCCGCTTTTTCTCGTCGGCCCACTGCAGATCGAAGGCTTGAACCGGCAGGACGAGCAGACCGTTCGCAACATTGCCAACTTCGACCTCGGCGCGCCGGCCACTGAAACCCTGTTGCTGGACTTTCAGGAACGGCTGCAGAAGTCGGGGCTGTTCACCAGCGCAGTTGTCACCCTCAAGGCCGAAGAGGCTGACCCGCTGGCCACGCCGGTGTCGGTGCGGGTGGCTGAGCAGAAGGTGCAGGAAGCCACCATCGGCATTGGCTACAGCGCCAATCTCGGTTTGCGGACCACGTTGGAGCACGTGCACACGCGGCCGTTCGGCTATGCATTGATTGCGCGCAACAAATTCGAAATCGCCCAGGTGGAGCAAAGTTGGGCTGGCGAACTGAGCACCCAGACCTTGCCCGGGCTGTACCGCAACCTGATCGGCTGGGGTTTTTCGCGCAAGGAGTCCAACACCGATGTCGTGACCGAGGCCCTGGTCAAGGTTGGCCGACAGCAGGAAACCAAGCGCATCAGTCGCTTCGGCTTCGTCCAGGCCGAACGCTCGGTGACCACCAGCACGCTGGGGCGCCAGACCTCTGACGCGGTGTCGGGCCATTACCACGGCACCTGGCGCAATGTCGACGACCAGTTGTTGCCCACCGATGGGCGAGTCTGGCGCGCCCAACTGGGTGGGGGGTTGGCAACCTCCGACCCGGGTGGCAAGGGGCCTTTCGTTCGCGCCTATGCCAGGCTCGACCAGTTCATACCTTTTGCTCGCAACTGGTTTTTCCAGGGTCGGGTGGAGTTGGGGCAAGTGTTCGTACGCGATGAGGTGATCGTCCCGGAATCGATGCGATGGCGCGCCGGTGGCGACGATTCGGTGCGCGGCTATGGTTACCGCAAGCTCACACCGCAGATCAACGGTGTGGACACCGGCGGCCGGGTGTTGCTCACCGCCAGCGCCGAAGTGGCCCACCCGATCCTGGCCAGCATCCCGGAATTGTGGGGCGCCGTGTTCATCGACGCCGGTCGTTCCGCCGACAACTGGGGTGACTACAAGCCGGCATTCGGTGTCGGTCTGGGGGTGCGTTTCCGAAGCCCGGTCGGCCCGTTGAAACTCGACCTGGCCTACGGTGAGGAAACTCAGCAGTTCCGGGTCCACCTGACGGTCGGCGTGTCGTTCTGAGCATGGCGCAGGACCCGTTCAATTCCGACACCACGAGCGCGGAGCCCGGCGCGGCTCCGGCGTCGGCGCGTGCCGCTGGTCCGCCAGGACGCCGCTCGGTCGGCCGCTGGCTGCTGTGGGCGGTGCTGGGCACGGTGGCGCTGGTGCTGCTGGTGGCAGGCGCCACGCTGACCTGGGTCTGGACCACCGAAGCCGGCACCCGGCAGGTGCTGTCACTCGTGCCGGGTCTGCAGACCAGCGGCGTCAAGGGCCGCATCACCGGTGGCACGTTCAGCGCCGACTCGTTGACCTGGCAGTCCTCCGGCACCCGTGTGGTCGTCAACGATCTGCGCTGGTCCGATTTGTCGTTCCGCTGGAAGCCGCACGCCGACGCCTGGGTCGGCCTGACGCTGCAGCAGCCGCAGGCGCGCAGCGTGGTCGTGACGACGACGCCGAAGCCGCCCGATCCCGACGCGAAGTCCTTCGAGTTGCCTGCCGACCTGAAGTTGCCATTCGTCGCCGATGTCAACGGGCTGAAGGTGGGCTCGGTGACGATCGACCAGCAACTCCCCATCACCGACATTCGGGCCGATCTGCGCATCGGCGCGCAGGGCGGTGCGCTGCACCGCATCGACGGCTTGGCGCTGACACGCGGGCCCATCAAAGTGAGCGGCGCTGCCAGCATCGGCAGCGGCGCGGCGCTGCCGCTGGATGCGGCGCTGGAGGTGGTTTCCGGTGGAGGCGGCGGAGGTGGTCTCGAAGACTGGCAGGCCCAGGTCGCAGCCAAGGGGCCCGTGCGGCAACTGGACTTGAACGCCAGGCTGCAAGCCGTGGGCGATGCGACGGCCACGGTGCAGGCGCGAGTCACGCCGCTGCAGCCGTTCCCAGTGGCATCGTTGAACGCCGAACTGCGCGACATCGACCTGGCCACCCTCGCGCCCAATTTGCCCAAGACCCGCCTGTCGGGCACCGCAGTGCTGGCAGACACCACCGCCGGCCAGCCGCTGGCGGTGTCGCTGGCGCTCACCAACAGCGCTGCCGGCCCCTGGGACGCCAAGCGGCTTCCGGTGCGCAACCTGCGGGTGGCCCTGCAGGGCCGGCCCGAAGAACTGGACCGCCTGAGCTTCGATGCCCTGGTGCTGGAACTCGGTGGCGAACAACCCGGCGGAAGGGTCAGCGGCGAAGGCGCCTGGAAAGGCAGCGACTTGCAGCTGACGATCAAACTCGACGACCTGCGCCCGCAGCGGCTCGACGGTCGGGCGCCGGCACTGCGCATCGACGGGCCGATCACGTTGGCGCTGCACGGCTTGCCGGTGGCTGCAGCGGCTGCAACACCCTCAGCCAGCGGAGCGGCTGCAACACCCTCAGCCAGCGCAGCCGCAGCAACCACCCAGGCACTGCCCGAGTCCCCGATCACCGGCGACTTCAAGGTCGGCCTCACGGGAAAGCTGCCCGACCAGCCCGGC
>JBDSMV010000056.1:0-4602 GCA_039915715.1 Rubrivivax sp.
CGGCGATCAGCCGGGTGGCCTCCTGCGTGCTCAGAACCACGGGCACCGTGCGCGGCAGCTTCACCGACTGCATCCGGGCCATCAACTCGACACGGCCCAGCGTGATGTCGAAGAAGAACCTCAGCCCGGACAGCGTCGCGTTCAGGGTGATCGGCGAGGTGCCCGAGTCAACCAGATGCAGTTGAAAATTGCGCAGGTCCTCGACCGTGGCGGTATCGGGCGAGCGCTTGAGGTACGCCGTCAACTTGCGAACGGCGCGGATGTAGGCCTGCTGGGTCTTGTCCTCCAGCTTGCGCATGCGCATGTCTTCGGTCATGCGCTGACGCAGCGGCGTGCCTGTGCGGGTGGTCTTGTCCATGGTTGCAGCTCCGTTGATGAACGAGGCGGATTGCCTCGATCAACAACTTCGCAGAACCAGCGCGATGACGAAACACCACACTGGCGCCGAAGCGCCTACCGCGATAGCGGTTTAGTCCACCGACCCGTTGCTGACATCCGAGGCCTGAAAATCGCAGCTGCAAGGCTGTCTTTCGAAGGCACTGCGAGCCGCTGCCTGAGGTCCAGCGGCGACATCACCAAGTGCGTGGTGCCGTCGCGCCAATTGGTCTTGAGCTCGACGACCATTTGCCCGGCGGCATTGGTTTGTACGCGCTCGTTTCCCAAAGCCGGACGTGTGATGTAGCGGCACAGCTGCTCCGGCGCCCTTGGCGGTCGTCGGCGTCGCAACGCACGGCGGCGTCCAGGCTGAAGCCCTGATGTCCGCGCACAGCGATTCCTTTAAGTCGCTGCCCATCGGCATCACACCCTGCAGCGGCAACACTTTCTGGCCGGCGCGTGGCCCAAAGGCGGTGCGGTATATGCGGGGGGTGGCCTGCAGCGGCCTCGCGCACGGCACGCAACGCCAGGCACAGCATGTGGACTCGCTGCTGGACGCACTGCGCGTGAACAGCGTCACACCCGGAGGTTGCGAGTCACATGTCGGCCGGGCTTTACCGGAGGTTTGCACTCGTTCACACCGTGCCGCGCGGCACTGGTGCATGCTCCGCGGCATGCAAAGCGACATCTGCAAGCCGCCCAGACCCGTCCTGAGTCCCGCGCTGCAGCCCCCGGCCGCGGCAGTCCCTGATGCTGCGGCGGCGCTGGCCGCGCTGTCCGCACTGGCCCTTGCCGGCTGTGGCGGTGGCGGCGGAGATCCGACCCCTGCCCCTGCTCCAGTCGCGCCCGCACCGCCGCCGGTCGCCAGCATCAGTTCCGCCGAGGCCTCCCGCTTTCTCGGGCAGGCTGCCTTCGGCGGCTCCGACGCCAGCATCGCCCGCGTGCAAGCCGTGGGTTATGGCGCCTGGCTCGACGAGCAACTGGCCTTGACCGCCACCGATGGCCACTACGACTGGATGGCCGCCAGCGGCTACCTGGTCGACACCAACATCATCAATTTCAACGGCGTCGACAACACGCTTTGGCGCAAGCTGATCAGCGCGCCGGACGTGCTGCGCCAACGCGTGGCGCTGGCGTTGTCGGAGATCTTCGTGGTCTCGACTGGCGGACTGCCAGTGAACTGGCGCGGCGCGATGATCGCGGCCTACATGGACACGCTGGAAGCCAATGCTTTCGGCACTTACCGCACCTTGCTGGGCGCCGTAACGCTGTCGCCGGGCATGGGCGTGTACCTGAACATGCGCGGCAACCTTAAGGAAGACGTGGCGAGCGGCCGCGTGCCTGACGAAAACTACGCCCGCGAGGTTCTGCAACTGTTCTCGCTGGGCCTGGTCGAGCTGGCGGCCGACGGCACGCTGAAGAACGGCGCGGCCACCGACACCTACGGCCAGGAGACCATCACCGGCCTGGCCAAGGTCTTCACCGGCTGGGACTACGACCGCGCTTTTCGCACCGACCCGGCCTACGTGCAGCGGCCGCTTGTCCTGAACGCAGCCAACCATTCACCGTCGGAGACCAGGTTTCTCGGCGTGACCCTCGCGGCTGGCACCCCCGGCGTCACGGCGATGAACACCGCGCTCGACACCATTGCCGCACACCCCAACATAGCGCCGTTCATCGGCCGCCAGCTCATCCAGCGGCTGGTCTCCAGCAACCCGAGCCCAGCCTATGTCGCGCGCGTCTCGGCCGTGTTCAACAACAACGGCGCGGGGGTGCGCGGTGACCTGAAGGCCGTCATCAAGGCCGTGCTGCTGGACGTCGAAGCGCGCCGCGCGCCCGCAGTCGGCGACACCGCGCGCGGCAAGCTGCGTGAACCGATCGTGCGCTTTGTTCAGTGGGCGCGCGCCTTCAAGCTGGCATCACCCACGGGCCTGTGGAACATCGGCAATCTGTCCGAGCCGGCCACACGGCTGGGGCAAAGCCCGCTGCGCTCCCCGTCGGTGTTCAACTTCTTCCGCCCAGGGTATGTGCCACCCAACAGCGCACTGGGTTCGCAGAATCTGGCCGCGCCCGAGTTTCAGATCACCAACGAATCGACCGTGGTGGGCTGGGCGAACTGGGCGCAGACCTTCGTGCAGAACGGCGTTGGCGAAACGCGGCCGGACTACAGCTCGGAGGTGGCGATCGCCGCCGACGCCGCGGCCCTGGTCAAGCGCATCTCCCTGCTGCTGGCTGCTGATGGATTGAGTGCCGCCACGCTGGCGACCATCACCACCGCCGTCAACAGCATCGACGGCAGCAGCGACGCCGGCAAGCTCAACCGCGTGCGCGCCGCCGTGCACCTGGTGCTGTGCGCGCCCGACTATCTGGTCCAGGTCTGATGCGCACCGCCAGCCAACACGAAAGCCCGCGATGAGCAACTCCACGTCAGGCGCCAGCCGCCGCGCCTTCCTTCAGCGCGCAGGGCAACTTTCGCTCACAGGAGTCGCCGCGCCATGGGCGCTGAACCTGGCCGCAATGGCCGAGGCCGCGGCCCAGACCGCCACCGATTACAAGGCTCTGGTCTGCGTGTTCTTGTATGGCGGCAACGACTACGGCAACACCTTGCCGCCGTACGACGCCGCCAGCCACGCCAGCTACCTGTCCATCCGCGGCAGTCTGGCCACCGCACGAAGCGCCTTGGCCGCCACTGCCCTGACGCCCAGCGTGGCCTTGCCCGGCACCCGGCAAATGGCACTGGCGCCTGAACTGGCGCCGCTTAAGCCACTGTTCGACGCCGGTCGCATGGGTGTGATGCTGAACATCGGCACTCTGGTGCAGCCCACCACGCAGGCCCAGTACTACGCCAAGAACGTGCCCCTGCCGCCCAAGCTGTTCTCGCACAACGATCAGCAATCGGTGTGGCAAAGTTCGCTGCCCGAAGGCTCCACTTCGGGCTGGGGCGGCCGCGTTGGCGACCTGTTCATGTCGGGCAACGGCCAGTCCACCTTCACCTGCGTCAACGTCAGCGGCAACGCGGTGTTCATGAGCGGACGCGACGCTGTGCAATACCAGGTTTCGTCGACGGGCTCAGTCGCCTTGCGCGGCATCCAGTCGCCGCTGTTCGGCAGCCAGGCCTGCAGCGACGCGCTGCGCGCGCTGACCACTTCCAGCCGCACGCACCTGATGCAGGGCGAGCTCACGCGCGTGATGGCGCGCGCCATCGACGCCAACGCTTCGCTGACTACCGCACTGGCCACCACGCCCGCTATCACCACGCCCTTCGACAGCGCCAACGCACTGGCCGTGCAGCTGCAGATGGTGGCCCGGATGATCGCCGCGCGCTCAGCGCTTGGCGCCAAGCGCCAGGTGTTCTTCGTTTCTCAGGGCGGCTTCGACCTGCACGACTTCCTGGTCACCCAACACCCCGGCCTGCTGGCCAACGTGGGCGGCGCGATGAAGAGTTTTTACGACGCCACGATCGAGCTGGGCGTGGCCAACCAGGTGACAGCCTTCACCGGCAGCGACTTCGGCCGCACCCTCACCAGCAACGGCGATGGCAGCGATCACGGCTGGGGCAGCCACCACTTCATCGTTGGCGGTGCCGTCAGGGGCGGGCGCTTCCACGGCAAGTTGCCGGCGATGGCAGTGAACGGCGCGGATGACGTCGGGCACGGCCGCTTGCTGCCAACCACATCGGTGGATCAACTCGCGGCCACCTTGGCCAAGTGGATGGGTGTGAGCGACACCAACCTGCCGCTGGTGGCGCCCAATATCGTCAACTACACGCTGCGCGATCTGGGCCTGCTCAACGGCTGAGCCGCTGTTGAGGGTCCACCGCAGCCCCAATGGGGCGTCATCCCTGGCGACCGTGTACGGGGTTTCGCGGGCGATCGGCCACCCACCTCGGCTGTGGGAAGCCCTGGCGCAGCCGATCCCCGCGGCCCTGCGCACCGGGCAGCCGGAAACGTGTTGGCTGACGAGTCTCAGGCCGCTTGCAGCTGTGACTACAGGCGGACGCTCACCGAGAACGCCGCCAGTAAAAAAGAGGGCGCCGAAGCGCCCTCGGGTTCAGGCATTAAGCAAAGTCTCAATCCGCCTGCTTCCTCAAGAACGCCGGAATCTCGATCTGGTCCATGCCCTCGCTCGACAGCGCATCGACCCGCGCTGCGGCTTGACTGCGCGGGCTGCGCCACACGCTCGGGGTCTCGAGTCCTTGATGCGTGTGCTGCGGCGGCGACATCACGC
>JBDSMV010000088.1:0-3278 GCA_039915715.1 Rubrivivax sp.
CGCTTCGAAGGCCACCATCACACCGCGTTCACGCGCGGCGCCAAAGATCTCCGTGCCATGCACCGCCAGCAGCGCCTTGTTGGCAGTGACCACATGCTTGCCGGCGGCGATCGCTTCCAGCACCAGCGTTCGTGCAGTGTCGACGCCGCCGATCAGCTCGACCACGATGTCGATGGACGGGTTGGCGATGATCTCGCGCCCATCGGCCACCACCTGCACGCGGTCGCCCACTTCGCGCTGCGCCAGGGCGGTGTTGCGGCGGCACACCATGGCAATCTCGATGCCGCGCCCGGCACGGCGGCGGATCTCTTCCTGGTTGCGCAGCAGCACCTGGTAGGTGCCAAGGCCCACGGTGCCGAAACCCAGCAGGCCGACCTGAATCGGCTTCAACGGTGCGGCGGGTTGGCGCTGAGCGGTCATGCGGTGTGGCGCCTTCGGTAGTTCGAAAGGAAACGTTCGATGCGCGAAATCGCCTCGGTCAAGTCGTCGACATTGGGCAGGAACACGAGCCTGAAGTGGTCGTGGGCTGTCCAGTTGAAGCCGGTGCCCTGCACGATCAGCACTTTCTCTTCGGCCAGCAGTTCGTAGGCAAAGAGCTGGTCGTCGGCGATCGGGTAGAGCTTCGGGTCGAGCCGGGGAAACATGTACAGCGCCGCCTTCGGCTTGACCACGCTGACACCCGGAATCTGGGTCAACAACTCGTAGGCCAGGTCGCGCTGCTTGCACAACCGCCCGCCCGGTGCCACCAGATCCTTGATGCTCTGGTAGCCGCCGAGCGCAGTCTGGATCGCCAACTGCCCGGGCGTGTTCGAACACAGCCGCAGCGAAGTCAGCATGTTCAAGCCTTCGATGTAATCGCGGGCATGGCGTTTCTCGCCCGACACCACCATCCAGCCGGCGCGGTAGCCACAGCTGCGGTAATTCTTCGACAAGCCGTTGAAGGTCACCACCAGCACATCGTCGGCCAGCGAGGCCAGGCTGGTGTGGGTCACGCCGTCGTAAAGCGTCTTGTCGTAGATCTCGTCGGCAAACACCACCAACTGATGTTCACGCGCAATCTCGAGAATCTCCAGCAGTACCGCGTTGGGATAGAGCGCGCCGGTGGGGTTGTTGGGGTTGCAGACGATGATGCCGCGGGTGCGGTCGGTGATCTTGGCCCGGATGTCCGCGGCATCGGGCAGCCAGCCGGCGTGCTCGTCGCAGACATAGTGCACCGGTACCCCGCCCGACAGGCCCACTACCGCGGTGTAGAGCGGGAAGTCGGGGGTCGGGATCAGCATCTGGTCGCCGTCGTTAAGCAAAGCGCTGATCGCAATCTGGATCAGCTCCGACGCGCCGTTGCCCAGATAGACATCGTCCACATGCACACCGCGCACGCCCTGCTGCTGGGTGTAGTGCACCACCGCCTTGCGCGGCGCGAACAGTCCCTTGCTGTCGGTGTAGCCCGCGGCCTGCGGCAGGTTGCGAATCATGTCCTGCACGATCTCTTCGGGCGGCTCCAGTCCGAAGGCGGCCACGTTGCCGATGTTCAGCTTGATGATCTGCTGGCCCTCTTCCTCCATCTGGCGGGCCTTGTCCAGCACCGGCCCGCGGATGTCGTAGGCGACGTTGGCCAGCTTGGCAGATTTCGCCACCACTCTCATCTCGGACTTCAAGGCCAACTCCACTGGGCGGGGAACCTAGAATTATCGCCTTATGAAATTCGAGCCCGACACCCCCGTCAACGTCAACGTGATCACGCGCCACGAGGCGGCGCGGGTCTGGATCGGAAGCCGCGCCATCGAGCGCAGCGTGCTGGTTCCTTGGCGTGGTGAGTTGCAGGACTGGCCGCTGGCGCGCTTCGAAGCCTTGAGTGCAGATCACTTCGACCGCATCGCCGCACTGGAGCCTGAAGTGGTGGTGTTCGGCAGCGGTGCGCGCCTGCGGTTTCCGTCGCCGGCGCTGCTCGTGAGCTTGATGTCGCGGCGCATCGGCATCGAAACGATGGACAACGCGGCCGCCTGCCGCACCTACAACGTGTTGGCCAGCGAAGGCCGGCGCGTGGTGGCGGCGCTGCTGATCGAGACGGCACCCGAGATGTCTGGCGCTGCGACGGACGATGCGCCTTCGAACTAACCCCGCATTCGGAGGCCCGCGGCTGACTTTATAATTCTGAGTTGGGTCGGACACTGGCCACTTGCCCCGTCGATGAGGGGCGCGGTGGCGGTGCTGACGAAGCCCGTCTCTGATCGTGGGACGCCGTAGACCTTTGCGGCACGAATCTACTGCACCAGCGCAGTGCGAGAAAGCATCCATGACGCCCGTCATCAATAAAGCCCTACCCGAATTCGAAGCCTTCGCCACCGGCGGCGTGAAATTCACGCCGCAATCGCACGTCGGTCAGGCGGTGGTGCTGTACTTCTACCCCAAAGACAACACCCCGGGCTGCACCACCGAATCGATGCAATTCCGCGACCAGCATGCCGAATTCATCAACGCTGGCGCGGCGGTATTCGGCGTGTCGCGCGACAACATGGCGTCGCACGACCGTTTCAAAGAAAACCTGGGTTTGCCTTTCGAACTGATCGCCGACACCGAGGAGAAGCTCTGCCACATGTTCGGCGTGGTCAAGAACAAGATCATGTACGGCAAGAAGGTCAAGGGGATCGAGCGCAGCACCTTCCTGATCGATGCCGAAGGCGTGATGCGTGCCGAGTGGCGCGGCATCAAGGTTGCCGGCCATGTCGACGAGGTGCTCAAGGCCGTCAAGGCATTGAAGAAGGCCGCCTGATCGAGACTCGCTGCGCAGTGGCGGCCGGCACTTCAAACGAACTGCCACGCCTTTCATCTCAAGCCGCACGGTCGTTGCCCGTGCGGCTTTGTCATTTCCAAAGTTTGAATTCGACCCATGCCTCTGCCAAAGCCGCCCACGAAAAAAGGTGACCTGCTGCGAAGTGCCGACTACGACGCGCAATCCGCGCCGCGGGCAGACAAGCGCTCCAACGGAACCCACATCGCCGACCAGCCTGCCCAGTCGGCGCTGGACCTCGACGATGGCCGCGGCGCGGCAATGGCACGGTCTACCGCCAAGCCGCAGGAACGGCCGGCGATTGCACCTGCGCCGCCGCCACCGCCGACACCGACCCGTACGGCGCCAGCGACCGCGCCTGTGGCGGCGCCGCCCCCTGCAACCCGCGCGACGCCGAGTCCGGCACCGGCCGCACGGCCCCGCAAGCCGCGCCCCACCGGCCCGGCCAAGCTTTTCGTGTTGGACACCAACGTGCTGATGCACGATCCGA
>JBDSMV010000118.1:0-10356 GCA_039915715.1 Rubrivivax sp.
CGCATCAGCTCGGCATGCCAGTCGCCGCGGGCGTAAGCCGGGTCGGCACGCTCCAGCAGCAGCAGGGCCAGCGCCCAGTTGGCCATTGCGTAGACATCGTCTCCGCCTTTCATGTCCAGTGCCAGCCGGTAGTAGCGGGCCATGCGCAGCAGCGCGGCGGCGCGGTCGCTTCGGTTGCCGGACACCCAGGCCAGCCGCTTGCTGGCGCTGCCCAGCAGATACAGCCGCTCGGGTGTCGAGGCGCGGCGGTTCAAGGTGTCGAGCTCAGCGATGGTGGCTTCGATGCGCGTGGCCACCGCTGCCAGCGCCTGCGGGTCTGGAGCCGGCTGCTGGCGCAGGAGCGTGGCTTCTTCGGCCGCCTGCCGGACCTTGAAGTTGGCCGACTGCTCGGCCGCGCGGATCCGGCATTGGCCGCTGTGCGCCACCAGTGCGCCTTCCAGCGCTTCGATGGCTTCGGGCAGCATCAGCGCCTCGCCATAGGCGAAGCCCAGTGCTTCGGCGACCTCGGCGCGCGCCAGCCAGGATTCGCGCACCGGCGCGGGCGCGCGCTGCTTGAGCGCGTCGATGGCGCGCTGCTGACGCTTGCGCAACGGGTCGGCCGCCATGCCGCCCTGCATCGATTCGACCCGTGCCGATTCGGCCAGGTTGGTCAGGTCGGCCACCAGCTCGGTGACCGCGACGTAATCGTCGGCGGCGCTGCCGCTGCTGCCGGCGGCATTGCGGCTCAGACGCCATGACGGGTCGCCGTAGCACTGGTAAGCACCCCAGGTGTTGCTGCTGCGGTGGTGTACCCAGGTGCTGCGCCGCGCCGCCTTGACCGCGTCGCGGAAGCTGCACCCACCCAACAGCTGGGCATAGAAGACCTGCGCGAAATTGGCCGCGGCGTCGTCGTTCACCGCCCAGCCGGCGCACACCACGGCGCGCACGCCCATGCGGATGAACTGCGCGCCCAGATTGGCGGCCAGGGTCGCGAACGGCGGCAGTTTGCGGGTTCCATCGACCGCAGGCACGACCGAGTTGGCCGCATCGGTGGACATCTTGCCCGGATGGCAGCAGTTGATGAACACCAGCTCGGGCACGCAGCGCATCTGCTCGACATCGCCCGGGGTCAGGAACACGCCATCGCCGATCACCATGCCCGACAGCGGCTTGCCCGTGGCGGGGTTGTGCCACTGGTGTTCACCATGCCGGCCAGGTGAAGCACGCGCCACGGCTTGCTGTGCAGCGCCGCAACGATCGGTGCCACGAGCGCGTCGATCAGCGCAACGACATCGTCGGTGGCCCAGCGCGCGCGCAGCGCGTCGCGCACCGCAGCGGCTTCGGAGCGGGCACCGGGCAAGTCGCCGAACTGCAGGCTCGCGGCCAGGTCGGGGTTGCCGATCACGAGCGCGGTGTCGCCGGTGGAATGCACCGGGCGCAGCCGGAAGTCGCGGGTCTTCAACTGGCGCACGATGCCGGATTCGATCGCCACCGGGGCGTTGTTCTGGCTGCGCTGGTCGTGCAGCAACTCCCACGGGAAGCGCGCCGAGCGTTGGTCCACCACCAGCACCATGTCGCGCTGGTCGGGTGCGATCTCCTTGAAGGTGGGCGGCAGCAGCAACTCGAACAGCGTGTTCGACAGCGCCTGATCAGCCACCGTGCCGGCGCCGGCTTGATCGACAAACAGGTCGGCCAGTGCCAGTTGGCCGGTCGACAGCGTGTCCTCCGAGCGCGCGCGGTTGGTGGTGACGTTGAAGCGCAGCATGTTGGCGTCGGCGTCTTCGACGATCTCGATACGCTGGTCCCAGGAGCGGTCGGTGTCGAACGCCCGGCGCAGCCGCCCGCCCTGGCCGCTGCGAAGGATCGGCGGTGACCAGCGCACGCCGCTGGCGGTGTCCTCGGCCGCCATCGCATGGCCCATCGCCCGCGCGGCGCCGATCGCCAGGTCTTCATAGAGCTCGATGAACTCGATCTCGGCGATCAGCACACTGCACGCGGCGCGCCCGGGTGATGTTCACGCCATCTGTGGTGGGCGGTCGCTCGGGAGTGCCCAGCTCGACCGCACGCAACAGCACCGTGGTGGGCAGCATTTCGATTGCGGCGCAGCCATGCTCTTTGTCTCCTCGCGCAGCCTTCAAGCATCGCGTCGCGCAGCATCGCCACAAAGCGGCGGCTTCGCAAGTCGGCATCGCCCGCAGGCCTGGGGTTGACAGACCGCCGGCGCAGTGGGTGCCGCACGCTCAGCGGGCAACGACGCGGATGCCTACGGCGACCCTGGCGGCGTCCAGCAATCGCCACCGGCGGCACCCGCACCGCCGGAACGCTGGCGCGGTGCAGGCCTGCGCGGATCGCGTCAGGGCATCAACGCAGTTCGCCCGACCGCTGGAAGGGACCGGGTCCGCGTTCGATCAGCAACGGTTCGGCTCCGGCAAGCTGCCGCAAGGCAGGTGCCGCGTCCACCGCCAGCGCGCGCGTCGCATAGGGGCCGACCTGAACACGGTGCAGCGCGTCGGCCTCGAACACCGCCACCGACCGCCGCCCGAGCCCATCGCCCCGCAGGCGCTGCTGTACCTGCAACGCGCCTTCGCGGTTTCGAAAGGCACCCAGCTGCAGCCACCAGCCAGCCAGCACCGGACCATCGGCCGCCGCCGGGTTCGGGGTCGAGTTCGCACTCGCATCGTCCGCCGGTAACGGCACCGCCACGGCGGATGGCGCGGCCGTCACCGGCAGCGCCGTCGCCACCGCCACCGCCACCGCCACCGCAGGCGCGGTGGGCGCAGCGGGCTCGGACACGGGGCGTGTCATCGCCACCGGCACCGGCACGGCCGAACCGGGCCTCGGCGCAGCAGAAGTCGATGCTGTTGGCACTGCGACCCTGACCGGTTCGACGAGCTCGATCGGCGCACCCGCGATGCCTGCGAACGTGGCTGCAGCCACGACTTGCGAGTCGACCCCGGCGCGGATCTCCGCAAAAGTCAGCCGCTCGACCTGCACCGGTGCCACGCCGCGCAACAGGTCCAGCCGCAACGCAGCGGCATAACTCAGGTCGATGATGCGGCTCTCGGCGAACGGTCCGCGGTCGTTGACGCGCACGATCACTTCGCGCCCGTTGGCCGGGTTGCGGACCCGCGCATAACTCGGAATCGGCATGGTCTTGTGGGCCGCGGTCATCGCATGCATGTCGTAGACCTCCCCGCTGGAAGTCGGCCGCCCGTGGAACTTGCGCCCGTACCAGGAAGCCAGCCCGCTCTGCACCAGCGGCTCGTCAGCGGTCACCGGTACATAGCGCTGACCAAAGACCTCGTACGGCTTGTTGGGGCCGCCGACTCGCAGCGGCTCGATCCGCGGCACCGCATCGGCCATGCGATCGAGCCCGGCCGGCGGGTTCGGGTCGGGGCCGTCGGTGGCTACGGGGGACCGGGTGGCGCAGCCGACCAGCAGCGCGGACAGGGCGACGGTGTGCACAGCGCCGATTCGGCGAAGCCGGAGCATCGGCACGGATGCAGCAGACGGAGCAGTTCGTTGATCGGCCATCGGGCAAGGTCACGCCAGGCGGCGCGCGGCGGCTTCGATGCATGCAGTATGAGCGAGCTTGCGAGCAGCCGCGCCACCGCCGCCCTCCCGCGCGAGCGGAGCGCAACGCCGAAAAACCAAGAAAAGCCGCGGAACCCGCTTCACTGGGCCGCAGGCGAGCGCCCCCTTGGGGGGGCAGCGACCGTCAGGGAGCGCGGGGGCTCAAACCCCCGCTCACCTGGTTGCGCCCGCGCGACTTGGCGATATAGAGCTGCGCATCGGCTTCGCGCAGCAGGGCCGCCGCGCTGCCCACGGTGTCGTCGAGCTTGCTGCAGGCGCCGATGCTGACGCTGACCACCGGCAGCACGTCGGAGGCCGCATGGTCGATGCGCAGCGCCCGCACCGCCGCACCCAGTTCCCCGGCCAGCGCCAGTGCACCGGGCAGCGCGGTGTCGGGCAGCAGGCAGACGAACTCCTCGCCGCCATAGCGCGCCACCATGTCGCCGGGACGCTTGAGCGCGCTGCGCAGCGCGGCGGCGATGTGGCGCAGGCAGTCGTCGCCGCTCTGGTGGCCGTAGCGGTCGTTGTAGCGCTTGAAGAAGTCGACATCGATCATCAGCACCGAGAGTGACGTGCCCCCGCGCACCGCGCGCCCCCATTCTTCGGTCAGCCGTTCGTCGAAGTAGCGCCGGTTGTGCACCCCGGTCAGGCCATCGATGTAGACCCAGTGACGCAACAGGTCGGACTGCGCTTTGAGCGTCAGGTGGGTGCGCACCCGGGCCCGCACGATCCGCGGGTTGATGGGCTTCGTGATGAAGTCGACCGCACCGGCCTCGAGCCCGCGGGTCTCGGCTTCGGCGTCGCTATGGGCAGTGACGAAGATCACCGGGATGTCCTGCGTCGCCGGGTCGGCCTTGAGGCGGCGGCAGACCTCGTAGCCGTCCATGTCGGGCATTTCCACGTCCAGCAGCACCAGGTCGGGTGGCTGGCGCGCGCACAAGGCCAGCGCCTGCTCGCCGTGGGTGGCCATCAGCACCTGGTGATCGGCGGCGAAGGCCTGGTGCAAGGCCTGGATGTTGATGGGCTGGTCGTCGACCAACAGCAGCCGTGGCGGCCGGACCCCCGAAAGCGGTGCGCGGGCCGCGTCGGCAGGGGTCACATCGGGCAGGGTGAAGGGGATGCGTGCATTCATTGCAGGGCTGCGTGCGACTCGGGCGAGGTCAGGTGGACGCTTGGGGACTCAGGTGGGGACAGGGTCGGCTTCGACCGCCAGGCCGAGCTGCCGCCCGATCTGCCGACAGTGCTGCAGCGCTGCGTCGAAGTCGAGCGCGGCCACCGCCCCGTTCAGCGGTGCCAGCATTTGCCCCCGGGCCGAGTGGCCGTGGCGCTGCTGCAGCGCGTCGTGCGCCGCCAGGGCGGCCATGTCGGACTGTTGCAGAAGCACGGCCAGCGCTTGCAGCCGGGTCTGCAGGTCACTGCGTTCGGCGCTGTCGTCCGCGGGGGGCGGGAAAAGGGTGGTTGCGGCGTCGACCGCCGCGGCGCCCGCACCGGCGCTGCCATCGCGGACGTCATCGGCGCTGGTCGCTGGGCGCCCATCGATGGGTCGCAGCGCGTCGCGCAGCGCGGACAGCGGCGCGCGCGCCTGTTCGAGCGCGGCGCACCAGCGCTCGAGCGTGGCGGCCACCGCGGTGTTCTCGTGCGGCCGCTGCGGGGTGCTGTCGATCAGCCTCGCGGCCGCCAGCAGCGCGGCTTCGCAGTCGCCGGCGGCGGCAGCCAACGCACGGGCGCCCAGCGTGGCCGCGGTGCCGCGCACGGTGTGAGCGAGGCGGGCCGCCGCTCCGAGTCGGCCGGCATCGACATCGGCCCGGGTCTGCGCCGCCACGCCATCGAGCTCGGCGACAAAGCCGTCCAGCAAGCGCCCGTACAGCGCCGGTTTGCGACCCAGGCGCTCCAGTGCACTGCCGATCTCGACACCGGCAATGGCCGCCGCCTGCTGCACCGGAGGCGGCAGGAAGGCAGCCGGGTCCGAGCGCCGGTCTTCGATGGCAGTGGCCGCAGCCGCCGGCGTGCCAGTTGCCGCTGCCCCGTTCCTCGGCGCTGAAGGCGGGCGCGGGTCGCGACGCGCAGTCAGCCGCTGCAGCAACGCCACCAGGGCCTCGATGTCGAAGGGCTTGCCGACATGGTCGTTCATGCCGGCCGCCAGACAGGCTTCGCGGTCGGATGTCATCGCATTGGCGGTCATCGCCACGATCGGCAACCGCCGCAGGTCCAGGCCCAGCGTCTGGCGGATGCGGCTGGTGGCGGTGTAGCCGTCCATCACCGGCATCTGCAGGTCCATCAGCACCAGATCGAACGCGGTGGCCGATCCTTGGCCGCGCGGTTCGCCGCGCGGTTCGCCGCTGTCGCCGCCGTCAGCGCCGTCTGCGCTGTCAGCGCCGAAGGCTGCCGCAACCGCGGCCACGGCCGCTGCGCCGTCGCACGCCAGCTGCACGCAGGCGCCTTCAGCTTGCAGCAGTTCAAGTGCCACCTGCTGGTTGTTCAGGTTGTCTTCGACCAGCAGCAGGCGCAACCCGGCCAGGCGCTGCGGCGCTGCGTCAGGCGCGGTGTCGTCCGCCCCGTTCGCGTTGTCGCTGCGGTCTTGGGCGGCTGACCTTCGCGTTGATGTCGCCCCGTCCGCCGCCACTTCGCCACGTGCTTCGGCCAGCGCCTGCTGCAGCATGGTGGCGGTGACCGGTTTGACCAGAAAGCCGTCCAGCAGCGACTGCTCGGCCTCGTCGCGCTGCGCCAGCATGTCGCGGCCATGCGCGGTCACCATCACCACCAGCGTCGGCGCCGGCTGCAACTCGCGGATGCGGCGGCTGGTCTGCCAGCCGTCCAGACCCGGCATCTGCCAGTCGACGAAGACCGCATCGAACGGCCGGCCGGCGGCCTTGGCGTCCTGCATCAGCAGCAGGGCCTGCTCGCCCCCTTCGGCACCCTGCACCTGCCAGCCCAGCGATTCGGCCATGCGCTGCAACACCTCGCGTGCCAGCGGGTTGTCGTCGACCACCAGGGCGTGCAGCGGCTTCGCAACCGCGCCGGCATGTGCCGGCTGACGCGGCGCCGGCATCAGCGCGTTGCATGCCGATTCGGCCGCCACCGGCAGCGTGAGCCTGAAGTGAAAGCGGCTGCCCCGGCCCAGTTCGCTGTCCAGTTGCAGCGTGCCGCCCATCAGCGCCACCAGCCGCTGGCTGATCACGACCCCGAGCCCGGTGCCGCCGAAGCGGCGCGTGGTCGAAGCTTCGGCCTGGGTGAAGCCGTTGAAGATGCGGGCCTGGTTCTCGGGTGCGATGCCGATGCCGCTGTCGCGCACGGCGATCTCCAGCGTGACGTGGTTGTGCGGCGTGCCGTTTGCCGGTGCGCAGCGCCTGACGCTCAGTACCACCTCGCCCTGGCCCGTGAACTTGACGGCATTGCCGCCCAGGTTGATCAGCACCTGCTGCAGCCGCATCGCATCGCCGAGCAACCGTGGCGGCACCTGCGGGTCGATGTCGAACAACAGCTCCACCGGCTTCTTGCCGACCCCCGTCGACAGGATCACCGACAGGTCTTGAAGCAGCGTGTCGAGCACGAACGGCTGCGGGTCGAGCGTCATCTTGTCGGCTTCGATCTTGGAGAAATCCAGGATGTCGTTCAAGAGCCCCAGCAACGAGCGCGCGGCGCCTTCGGTCTTGCCTGCGTAGTCGGCCTGGCGCGGGGTCAGCGCGGTTTTGCGCAGCAGCGCCAGCATGCCGAGAATCGCGTTCATCGGGGTGCGAATTTCGTGGCTCATGTTGGCCAGGAACTGGCTCTTGGCCTGCGATGCGGCATGCGCGGCTTCGGTGGCGTGCACCAGCTCGGTCACGTCGACGCGAAAGCCCACGATGTGGCCATCGGGCATGCGGCGCTCGACCACGCGCATCGTGCGGCCGCTGGCCAGCTTCTGCAGCGGCGTGGTCTCGCCGGCCTGGTGTGCCAGCACGCGTTCGGCCACCCACTCGTCGACGCGGCCGATCGCTTCCGGAATCTCGCCACGCTCGGCGCCGCGGCGGACGATGTCCTCGAATGGCGTGCCGGGCTTGATCAGTTCGCCCGATCGATGGTAGATGCGGCGGTACTTGTCGTTGCAGAACACGAAGCGGTCTTCGGGATCGAACAGCACGAACGCTTCGTCGATGGCGTCGATGGCACCCCGCAGCAGGCGTTCGCTGCGCTCGACCTCGGCTTCGGCGCGGTGGCGGGCACTGACATCGGTGTAAGTGGTGACGAAGCCGCCATCCGGCATCGGCGCGCCGCTCACTTCGAGCACGCTGCCGTCGGCTCGCGTGCGTTCGAACTGGTGCGGCACCACGCCGCCCCGCAAGCGCTGCAGCGCGGCGGCGACGATCACCTCGGGGTCGCCGGCGCCGTACTCGCCGCGTGCGGCATTGAAGCGGATGATCGATTCGTACGAGGTCTTGCCCGGCTGGTTGAGCGCGTCAGGCAAGTCCAGCAGTTGGCCGAACATCTCGTTGGACATGGTCAGCGTCAGTTCGCTGTCGAACACGCTCAAGGCGCATGGCAGATTGGCAAGCACGGTCTTCATCAGCGTGTTGCTGCGGCGCACTTCGTCTTCCAGCTGGCGACGTTCGGTGATGTCCTGGAAGGCCCCCACCAGCCGCGCCGCGCGCCCGTCGACATGCTCGACCGCGCCCACCGAGCGCACCCAGATGGCGCGTCCGCTGGCGGTGATGAGCGGCAGCTCCAGATCGAAGCCGGCGCCGGTTTCGATGGTGTGAGCCAGCGCCGACTGCAGCGGTCCGCGGGCCTCCGCCGGGTAGTAGCCCACCGCTTCTTCCATCGTCGGCTGATGGCCGGGCTCGTGGTCGTGGATGCGGCAGGTCTGGTCCGACCAGGTGATGGCCTGGGTCTGCAGTTCGACCTGCCACCCGCCGACCCCGGCGATGCGTCCGGTCTGGTCCAGGAAGGCCTGGCTGGCCGCCAGCTCGGCCGCTGCGGCTTTGCGATCGGAGATGTCGATGTGGGTCCCGGCGACCCAGCGCGCGCGGCCGTCGGTGCCGCGGCTGACGGCCTTGCCGCGCGTCAGCAGCCAGATCCAGCGGCCGTCGGCATGGCGCACGCGGTACTCGCATTCGAAATGCGGCAGTTCGCCCCTGAAGTGGCGGGCCAGCAGCAGCTGCACCCCGCCCAGGTCGTCGGGGTGCGTGATCGCGGCCCAGTCTTCGATGCGGCTGTCGGCCAACTTCGCTTCGCTGCAGCCGATCAATTGCATCCAGTGCGCATTGAAGTGCAGGCTGCCGCTGGCCACGTCCCATTCCCAGCTGGCCGCGTTCGTGCCCTCGACGATGTTGGCCAGTGCCCGGCGCTGGCGCGACAGTTCACGTTCGGCATGCTTGCGCACCGAGATGTCGAGCACCGTGCCGGAGATGCGCAGCGGCCGTCCCGCGGCGTCGCGCTCGGACACCTTGCCGCGCGACTGGATCCAGACCCAGTGGCCGGCAGCGTGGCGCATTCGGTACTCGACGGCATACAACGGTGTGGCACCGAGCAGGTGCTCCTGCAGCGCATGCTCCACCGGGCCGACATCGCCCCTGTGCAGCAGCGCCAGGAACGAAGGCTGCATCGCTGCCGCCGCTTCGGTCACGGTGCGCCCGGTCAGCGCCGCATAGGTGCTGCTGATGCGCACACGACCCTGTTGCAGATCGCGTGTCTGGTCGCTGACCAGGTCGCATTCCCAGGTGCCGGCTTCGGTGCCTTCGATGATGTCCGCCAAGCGCTGGCGTTGCTGCGCCAGCTCGTGCGCGGCAAGCCGGCTGGCGCTGATGTCGGTGCGCAGCGAAACGTACTTCTCGATCGTGCCGTCGGCCCCCATCACCGGCGCGACGATGCTGTCGACCCAGTACAGCGAGCCGTCCCTGGCACGGTCGCAGACTTGGCCGCGCCAGGGCTTGCCACTGGCGATGGTCTGCCACATCGCGGCCCAGAACGAGGGGCTCTGAACCCCCGAATTGACCACCGCATGGGTGCGGCCGATCAGGTCTTCCCGGGCATGACCGCTGATGCGGCAGAACGCGTCGTTGACTTCGACGATGACGCCGTTGCGGTCCGTCACCGACACGATCATGTGGGCGTGGATGGTGTCCAGCAGCGCGGCGTTCTCGCGCGCCAGCGCGGCGATGCGTTTGTCGGCGTTGCGGCGCGTGGTGATGTCGCTGGCGATCTCGACGAAGCCGCTGACCTCACCGTCGTGGTCCAGCATCGGCTGCACTTCGGTGTCGAGCCACACCAGTTGACCGTCGTGGGTGCGGTTGACGACCTCGACCCGGCAGCCGACACCGGCTTCGGCCGCCCGCGCCAGCGTGGCGATGGCCTCGGCGCTGCTGTGCGGCGTGCCCAGCAGGCTCTCCGGCGTCCGGCCCAGCGCTTGGTCCAGCGTCAAACCATAGAGCCGCGTGAAGGCGTCGTTGACCCAGGTAATCCGCAGCTGGCGGTCGGTGATGATGACGGCGTTGGAGGTGCGCTCGGCCACCACCGCCAGGCGCGCCATCTCGGCGGTCATGCCTTCGGCGAGGTCCTCGGCGCGGCGCTGGCCGTTGCGCTGCTGCTGCAGCAGCCCAGCCAGCAACCCGCTGGCGAGGATGCCGCCCAGCAGCACGATCGTCGCAGGCAGGGTCGAATAACCGGCATCGAAGGCCGCGGTGCTCTGCACGGTCAACTGCGCGTCGTAGCCCGGCAGCTGGATCGCGCGCCGCAGGCGGCGTCGGCCGGCTCCGGCTGCAGTGCCGGGGGCAACCGGCCCGGCCGTGACGGGCGTGCCGCGGCCAGCCGTTTCGGCAGGGGCAGCGG
>JBDSMV010000125.1:0-18814 GCA_039915715.1 Rubrivivax sp.
CAACGTGCTGCTGCAACCCGGCTGGTGCGAACAGAACCTGGGCGAGACTTTCACGGCCAAGGCGCTCAAGACGCTGGAAGCGATGGATGAGCCCGACAACATCGACGAGCTCGACCGCGTCGGCCGGCTGGCGGGCGACAAGCTGGTGCGGGCTGCGCACTTTGCGCCGGGCTTCGCGACCGCATGACGCATAACGCGCCGTCGCCGGTCGCCACGAGCGGCCAGGCCGGCGCCGCACCGCCGCGCGAGTCAGGCCTGCAGCAGCTGACGACTGTCGATCACGTCGAGCTCGAAGCTGGGCAGGGCGCGCGCCAGACGCACCAGGTGCGCGGTGCCACCGGTATCGGCGCTGTCCTGTTGGTCCCACAGCACCAGCAGCGTCACGCGGTCGGCGCCGCAGCATTGCGCCCACTGCATCAGCCAGCGGTTGCCGCGCTCCCAGGCGTCGATGCCGGCGCGGCCCTGCAGCCAGCGCGGCAAGTCGGCATCGTTGGACAACTGCAAGAGGCCCTTCTGCCGCGCTTTGACCACCGCCAGAAAGCGCGACCTCCAGGTGTCGGCAGCAGGGAACACACGCAGCGCCACCGCATCGGCCGGCATCGGCAGGCACAGACGGCAAGGCAGCACGAGTTCGTCGCACAACTCGTGCAAGAGGATGTCGGCACCCGGCGCGGCACTGGCCAACACGCTCAGGGCTTGGGCTTCGGGCGCTGCCGCCTGCAACGCCAGCAGGCGTTCACGGATCAGCGCGCGCGCCCTGGCCTCGGTTGTGGCCGGAAAACGCGGTGGCGCGCCGGCCATGTCGATGCCATGGCCGGCAAACACCACCAGGTGGCACTGCACCACTTCTTTCGGGTCCGGCTTGACGAGGGCCCGCAGAACGGCACGCGCCGCAGTCGCCCGCAACCCCAGCTGCTCGAAGAGCTTCAACTGGCCCGTCACAGCGTCGTAGGCGAAGGCGTCGCCGCGGGGCACGGCGTCCAGGTAGGCCTGCACCAGCGGCGAATCGTCGGCTTGCAATTCGTCTTCGGAGAGCGACAAGAAAAGCAGGTCGGCTTCGGCAATGCGAGGCCACGGGTCGCCGGGTTGCTGCTGGACGGCGCGACGCACCGCCGCTGCCGCGACGTGGGCCAGCGCAGGGACGTCGGCCTGCAGGTCTTCTCGCGCGCGTTCGGCCGCTCTGCGATCGCCCTTGTACAGATTGCGCCAGGTGGGCAGAGTCGACAACAGCAGCAGCACATGACCCATCTGCAGCGCCGCCACGCCGGGGTAGAAGGCGTTCAGGTCGCAGTCGAACGCATCAGCGTAGGCCGCCTGCGATTGCAGCGCGCGCCGGTCCATGGCCACCAGTTGGGCAGCGGCCGGGTCGGCCATGGCGGCAAACTGCGCGCGCCACAGCGTCTTGTGGTTGCGCCCCTGCAGCGCCAACGCTTCGGCGCGCTGCCCGATGCTGGCGCGGCTGGCATTCAACACCCGCCGCAAAGCCTGGTTCGACGATTCGAGCAGCGCTTCGTTGCCGTTGTCGCGGTACTGCCGTTCATAGACATTGGCCAACGCCAGGTTGGCCTCGATGTCGCCGCTGCCCGCCTGCAGCAGCGTTTCCCAGCTGCGACGCGCGCCGTCCCAGTCTTTCAATGCCCATTGCGCCCGTCCCACGCGGCGCAAGCCGTCCCACTGAAAGCGCCGTCCCGCCAGGTCTTGCGCAATCACCCGCAGCCAACCCTTGTCGCGCACCGCGGCGGCACGTTCGACCTCTTCGACGAAGTCCAGCGGCACCGCGACCACCCCGGACGGGTCGGCTTCGGGCAGCGTGGGCATCATCAGGAAGATCGGGCTGTCGGTGTCGCGGTCACTGCGCAGACTGGCCTGGATCGTTGCGACCTGGTCGTCTATGGCTGTCGCAGGCTGGGCCGCGTCGTACTTCAGGTAGCGATCGGTGGACAGGTCGAACGGCGTGACGTCGCTGGAGCGGTCGCCCTTGATCATCACCGTGTGTTTCTTGCGCAGCGCATGGCGCACGCCCAGCTCGTAGAACACGTTGGCGTTGTGGACCGTGATGTCGCAGACGACGAGGTCGGCTTCCAGAATCAGCGCGAACATGTCGGCGCGGATGTTGCCCGCGTCGACCATCTCGCCCGTGGTGCCACCGGCCAGACCGCAACGGGCCAGCGCCGGCGCGATCAACTCGGCATGCACACGCTCGAAGTCCACCGCCTGGCCGGCGCTGTCCTTCTTGATGCCGAAGCCGCGGATGACGAAGCAGCGCTCGCCGCTCATCCTGCCTCGGGGTCGGGTTCGTACAGCGTGTTGAACTTTGCCGCACTGACGGCGTAGCTGTCGCTGCCGTCCTCGCGGTTGGAAACCAGCCAGTCGCCGGCCTGGTGTTGGGTGTGGCCTTCCTTGGTCGCGACCTGGCCCGCTGCAGTGGCTTGCTCGGCCCACACCGGCGCAGTCTTCAACCAGCGGCCGGGGCTCTGCTGGCTGTAGGTGGCGGCGAAGCTGTCGGCATCGACGGTGTAGACATCGCCCTGGTTGTCGACCAGCCAGTCGCCGCGCTTGCCGCGCTGGCTGCCACCCCATTTGGTGTAGCTGAGGCCGTCGAAGTCCAGCGTCATCTGCACGGCGGTCACGGCCCGTTCGGGTCGGCGTTTGTAGCGCTTGCGCATCGGGTGCTCCGCTTCGGTTGTGCGCCGACCGGGGGTCGGGCATTCGGGTGCTGGCTTGCGATCGTAGAACGGTCAATGCTGCCCGTCACCCTTTCACGAAGCGCAATGTCATGCGGTCGCTCTCGCCGATGGCGGCATAGCGGGCGCGGTCCTTGTCCTTGTTCTGCCAGCTCGGTGGCAAGGCCCAGACGCCGCCTTCGTGATCGGCGGTGTCAGCCGGGTTGGCGTTGATCTCGGACGCGGCCGCGAGCGTGAAGCCGGCGCGCTGCGCCAGGCGCACGACATGGTCCTGGTGCAGGTAGCCGCTCGCGACCTTCGGGTCGGCCTTGCGCGCGGCCGGCAACCGGTGGTCGACCACGCCGAGCACACCGCCGGGCTTCAGCGCCGCATGGGCGCTCTTGAACACCGCCACCACGTTGTCGTCGCCGTCGGGCGCCCAGTTGTGGACGTTGCGAAAGGTCAGCACCCTGTCGGCCGAGCCCGGCGCCACCGCGATCAGCGAGCGCGGCGGCTCGAATACCGTCAGCTGCACGCGGTCATAGACAGCGGGGTTGGCGGCCAGCTTGGTGCGAAGCCGTTCGGCGCCACGGCGGTAGTAGACATGCACCGACTCCGGGTCATCGGCAGCCAGGATCAAACGGCCTTGTTCCCGCAGGTAGACCGCAAGGATCTCCGTGTACCAGCCCCCGCCGGGGCTGATCTCCACCACGGTCATCGACGGCTTCAGGCCGAAGAATGCCAGCGTCTCGGCCGGGTGGCGAGCAGCGTCGCGGGCGGCGAAGGCCGGCGTGCGATGGGCTGCGCGGACGGCGGCCCGCAGCGTCGGGTCGGGGGTGGATTCGGCCAGCGCTGAGGCTGCCCGCGCGACGGCAGCGAGGAACGAGCCTGCAGTAAGCAGACTCAGGATGGCGGCACGTCGATCGATCATGGTCATCACGGTGCGCGCACCGCATCGGAAGAGGAACACCGATCGTGGCACGAAGCGGTCGGCGCCACCCCGGCGGCGATAATCGCGCCGTGAAGCAGACCAGACCGCCGCTGGTGCGATCGTGGAAACACGGCACTGGAGGAAGGTCCGGACTGCACAGAGCAGCGCAGCAGTTAACGGCTGTCCACCGCAAGGTGAGGATCAGAGCAACAGAGACGAGCCGATTCAGTTCGGGTGCAACGGGCAATCTCTGCGCGCAGCAACACCAAGTAGGCCGGCGTTGACGTGGCTCGCGGAGCCGGCGGGTAGGTGGCACCGAGCCGAAGGGTGACCTTCGGCCCAGAGGAATGGCGGTCACGGCGGCGTGCGTGCAAGCGCAGGCCGTTGCACAGAATCCGGCCTATCGGTCTGCTTCACACTTTTGTCTGCGGCAGCAAGACCTGCCGCTGGCGAGCGGTCAAGGTTGCATGCCGCGCCCTACACTTTCGGGTTTTCCCGAGGGGCCCCGATGAATCCCGACGCCCACCTGCTCTGGCGCGGCCCACGCTGGCAACTGGCTTTGCTGCTCGCGTGCCTCGGCATGCTGGGCCCGTTCTCGATCGACACCTACCTGCCTGCATTTGCCGGCATTGCGCAGTCGGTGGGTGCCACCCCGGCCGAAATGCAACAGACGCTGTCGAGCTACCTGCTCGGCTTCGCAGTCATGAACCTGTTTCACGGCGCCCTGTCGGACACGGTCGGGCGGCGGCCGGTGATCTTGTCGGGCATCGCGGTCTTCACGCTCGCGTCGGTGGGCTGCGCGGTGTCGCAGACGATCGGGCAACTGGTGCTGTTCCGCGCGCTGCAGGGCTTGTCGGCCGGTGCCGGGATGGTGGTGTCGCGCGCCATCATCCGCGACATGTTCGCGCCGGCCGACGCCCAGCGCGTGATGTCGCAGGTGACGATCTACTTCGGCATCGCCCCGGCGGTGGCGCCGCTGTTCGGCGGTTTCCTGTTCGTGCACGTCGGCTGGCACTCGATTTTTTGGCTGCTGGCCGGGCTGGGCGCGTTGCTGTGGTTCGCCAACTGGCGCCTGCTGCCCGAGACCCTGCATACAGACCAGCGCCAGTCGTTCGATGTGCGCAACCTGATGCGCGGCTACTGGGGCATGGTCAGGAGCCCGCGTTTCATGGCGCTGGTGCTCGCCAGCGGCGTGCCCTTCAACGGCATGTTCCTGTATGTGCTGTCGGCGCCGGTGTTCCTGGGTGACGTGCTGGGCCTGCCGCCGCAGCACTTCTTCTGGTTCTTCATGGTCACCATCGGCGGGATCATGGGGGGTGCCTGGCTGTCGGGCCGGCTGGCCGGCAAGATCAAGCCGCGGCACCAGATCCGTCACGGCTTCGTGATCATGCTGATGGTGTCGGTGGTCAATGTCGGCCTCAACCTGCTCTTTCCGGCGCAGTTCTGGTGGGCGATGTTCCCGGTCGGCATCTTCGCCTTCGGCTGGGCGCTGATGGTGCCGGTGGTGACGTTGCTGGTGCTGGACCTGGTGCCCGAGCGGCGCGGCATGGCGTCGTCGGTGCAGGCCTGCACCGGCAGCCTGGCGAACGCGCTGGTGGCCGGCGCGCTGGCGCCGCTGGTGATGCATTCGGCGCTCGGGTTGGCGCTGATGTCGATGGGGTTGATGACCGTGGGCCTCGTGGCCTGGATCTGGGTCAAGCCGCGGCTGGCGGGGTAGCGAGGCAAGCGCCCGACCGGCTCGCCGGTCAAGTCGGGGCGGTGGTTGCCGATAGTGGTGCAGGAGTCCACGCACCATGCAACCCACCTCGACCTCGACCACCCGTTCGTTGCCGCGCCGTGCGGCGCTGTCGTTGGCGGTCGGCGCGACCCTGACGCTGATGGCCGCCGTGCTGGCGCTGCCCGCCGCGGCTTCAGACGCGGCCGCGCATGGGGAAGGCAAGGGCGCCACGCCCACCAAACCCGCCGCCGCCGCGCCGGAGAAAGCAGCCGCGCCCGAAGCCGCCGACCCGATCGACAAGTTGCGCCAGCGCCTGGCCGAGCGGCTGGCCGGCAACAAGAGTGCCGCGCCCGCGTCTGGCGATCTGCAGTGGGTGGCACGCACCGCGCCGCCGGTTGCGATGCCATCCGCCGCCGGGACGCACACACCCGCGGAGCCGCGGCCGGCGGCCCGCAGCGTGGTGGCGATGAACAACGCCAAAGCATCGCGGGCCGCGAACGCTGCGAGCCCCGACGCCCACCCGCTCGGCGCCCCGGCGCACTGGTCGTACAGCGGCAGCGCCGGACCGCAGACATGGGCCGACCTGAAGCCCGAGTTCTCGTTGTGCGGCAACGGCCAGCGCCAAAGTCCCATCGACATCCGCGGGGGTCTGGCAGTGGACCTGGACCCGGTGCGTTTCGACTACCAGCAGAGCCCGTTCAGCGTGGTCGACAACGGCCACACGGTGCAAGTCAACGTGGCGCCGGGCAACAGCATCGAAGTCGGTGGCAAGCGTTTCGATCTGGTGCAGTTCCACTTTCACCGCCCGTCCGAAGAACGCATCGACGGGCGCCAGTTCGAGATGTCGCTGCATCTGGTGCACAAGGACGACCAGGGCCGCCTGGCGGTGGTGGGGGTGCTGTTCGACAAGGGCCAGGCGCAGCCGCAGGTGCAAAAGGTCTGGAACGCGCTGCCGCTGGAGCGCAACACCGAATCGGTGTCGCGCACACCGCTGGAACTGCTGGGGCTGTTGCCCGAAGACCGGCGCTACATCACCTACATGGGCTCGCTGACGACACCACCATGTTCCGAAGGCGTGCAGTGGATCGTGATGCGCCAGCCGGTCACGCTGACGCCCGAGCAGATCGGCATCTTCGCCCGCATCTATCCGATGAATGCACGCCCGGTGCAGTCGGTGGCGGGGCGGCGGATCATCCAGTCGCAATAACTGCCCTGGTCAGACCGAGCGCAGACGCGGCCACCCAGAGCGTTCCCCTTCAGCGGCGTGCCGACGCCAACAGCAGCAGCGGCCACAGCCACAAACTGGCCAGCCAGCGACCCAGACGCGTGAGCGTCAGCCGCTGCGTCTCATGGCGCGCCACCTTGACGAACAGCGTCACGGCGCCTGCCACCACATACGCCAGCAGCACAAGGTAGACCACCAGCCGCGTGCCATAGCCGCCGCCGCCCGCGTCACCGATGGCGCTGCCGGCCAGCGCTGCCAGCAGCACCGACGCCAGCAGCGACAGCGCCACCCCGGCCAGCGCATGGCGCATGCGCCACAGCGGGTCGTCGTCCATCGGGCTGGGCGTCACGACGCCGTCACGTCCACGTGTTTGAGGGGGATGCAACCGGTGCCGGTCCGACCCCGTTCGGGACACTCCGCACAAACAGCTTTATCAAAGCTGCATAAGTGCTTCATCCACAACGATTTTTTCTGGCGCTCCCTCGTTTCAGACCCAAATGTAAGTTGTTGATTTGATTGAGTTTTCGCGCGTTGCCGCCATTGACCCCGCGCCAGACCGTCGGTTAGAGTGGTGGGAGAAAGTGGAGATTTGTGGCGATCTGGTGGGTAACAGGTCGTTCGGTGGGGTCGGATGGCAGTTGCGGGCAACGCGACGTCAAGGGCAGCGGGGGCGGTGGCGATGGTGTTTCGGGGCGGTCCGGTACTGACGTTGGACGTGAAGGGGCGCGTCACCGTGCCCGCACGCCACCGCGATGTGCTGGTGGCCACCGTGGGCGGCCAGATGGTCGTCTGCAAGAACCCCGACGGCTGCCTGTCGTTGTATCCGCTGCCGGTGTGGGAGCAGTTCGAAGCCCACCTGATGAGCCAGACGCTGGAATCCGACGCCTGGCGCCGCCTGTACATCGGCAGCGCCACCGAAGTCGAGATCGACAGCGCATCGCGCGTCCTCATCCCGCCCGAACTGCGCGCCTGGGCCGGTCTGGATCGCGAGGTCAAGTTCATGGGCGTAGGTCCGAACTTCGAATTGTGGGACACCACCCGCTACAGCGAGCGCGAAGCCGAGACCATCGCTGCCGGTCGGCCTGAGGCGTTGCGCAACCTGGTGGTGCGGTGAACGCAATCGCTCCACACCCGGTGCCCACCCTGACGCACACCCCGGTGCTGCTGGCCGAAGCGGTCGACGCGCTCGTGACCGACACCGAAGGCCTCTATGTCGACGGCACCTTCGGCCGCGGCGGCCATGCGCGCGCGCTGCTGGCGCGGCTGGGCACAGCCGGCCGGCTGGTGGCCTTCGACAAGGACCCGCAGGCGATTGCCGAAGCCGCGCGCATCGACGACGCCCGCTTCGCGATCTGTCACGAAAGCTATGCCGACATGGCCGCGCTGCTGGCTGAACGCGGCATCGAACCCGGCCAGGTGCAGGGGGTGCTGCTCGACCTGGGCATCAGCAGCCCGCAGATCGACGACGGCGGGCGCGGCTTCAGCTTCCGCTTCGACGCGCCGCTGGACATGCGCATGGACACCACGCGCGGCGAAACCGCGGCCGAATTTCTGGCGCGCGCCGATCAACGCGACATCGCAGAGGTGATACGTGACTATGGCGAAGAACGGTTTGCTCAACCGATTGCAAAGGCGCTTGTGGCTCGCCGCGAGAACGGGAACCCCGTCGCCCGCACCGGTGATCTATCCACGCTCGTGGCTGGCGTCGTCCGCACCCGCGAAAAGGGCCAGGACCCTGCAACGCGCACGTTTCAGGCTCTACGGATTCACGTCAATGCAGAGCTTGCGGCACTCGAGCAAGGGCTGAAGGGTGCGCTGGCGCTGCTGGCCCCGCATGGGCGGCTGGTGGTGATCAGCTTCCATTCGCTCGAAGACCGCATCGTCAAGACCTTCATCGCCAGTGAAAGCCGCGAAGTGGTCGACCGGCGCGTGCCGTTCGCCGAGCCGCGCCCATTGCGGCTGCGAGCCGTGGCCCGGGTCAAACCGGGCGTGGCCGAAATCGCGGCCAACCCGCGCGCCCGTTCGGCCGTGATGCGCGTGGCCGAGCGCACCGAGGTGGCGTCATGACGAAGTTGAATCTGTTTTTGCTGGCGCTGCTGCTGGGCAGCTGCCTGGTGCTGGTGCGCACCGCCTACGAATCGCGGCGCATCTTCACCGCGCTCGATCAGGCGCGGCTCGCACAGCGCCAGCTCGACGCCGACTACCGCCGCCTGGACGCCGAGGCCAAAGCGCAGGGCACGCACCTGTTGATCGAACGCACCGCACGCGAGCGGCTGAAGATGCGCACCGCCACGGCTGCCGTGACGACCTATGTCAATGAGCCCCCACGCTCCCTGACGGTCGCTGCCCCGGGGCTGCAAAAACCCGGGGGCGCTCTCCTGCGGCCCGGCGAAGCCGGTTCCGCGGCGGAATTTGAGCCCCCACGCTCCCTGACGGTCGCTGCCCCCCGAGGGGGCGCTCGCCTGCGGCCCGGCGAAGCCGGTTCCGCGGCTCTACCTGGTCAAGGCCCCCAATGAAACGTCACTCGACTGCGCCGCGCCGCAGCGTCGACTACGCCACCAGCCCATTGCTCGCGAGCCAGACCCCGCCGTGGCGCTCGCGCTTCGTGGTGGTGCTGGTGGGGCTGGCCTTTGCGGGGCTGCTGGCGCGGGCGGTGCAGGTGCAGATCGTCTCCAGCGACTTCTACCAGGCACAGGGCGAGAAGCGATTCCTGCACAGGGAACCGCTGCCTGCCAGCCGCGGCCGCATCCTGGATCGCAACGGCGAACCGCTGGCCACCAGCATCTCCATGCCGACCGTCACGGTCGACATCAAGAACTTTTCCGCCGACGTGGTCCAGCGCAAACAGCTGGCGTCGCTGCTGGAGATGACGCCGGCTGAACTGAACAGCCGAGTCGACAGCGCCAGCGGCACCGTGACCTTGCGGCGCCATCTCGAAGAGCCGGCCTGGGAGGCGATCAAGGCGCTGAAGCTGAAGGGCGTGGCGCAGGTGCGCGAATACCAGCGCCGCTACAGCGAAGGCGAGGCCATGGCGCATGTGGTGGGCTTCACCGACATCGACGACCGCGGGCAGGAAGGCATCGAGCTCGGCTTCGAGAAGCAATTGGTGGGCCGCGCCGGCGAACGCAGCGTGGTGCGCGACCGCTTCGGACGCGTGATCGAAGACGCCGGCGACCCGGTGCTGCCCGTCAACGGCCACGACATCACCTTGTCGATCGATTCCAAGGTGCAGTTCTTCGCCTGGCAACGGGTGCGCGACGCGGTGCAGGAACACGGCGCCAAGGCCGGCAGCGTGGTGGTGCTGGACACCCAGACCGGCGAAGTGCTGGCGCTGGCCAACTACCCGAGCTACGACCCGATGCACCGCAAGAAGCTGAGCGGCGAGCAACTGCGCAACCGCGCATTGACCGACATCTTCGAGCCCGGCTCGACGATGAAGCCGTTCACCGCCGCGCTGGCGCTGGAAACCCACCGTGTGACACCCGAAACGCGCATCGACACCTCACCCGGCCGCATCACCATCACCGGCGCCACCATCAGCGACAGCCACCCGCACGGGGTGTTGTCGGTGGCCGAGATCATTCAGAAATCGAGCAACGTCGGCACCGTCAAGATGGCCATGCAGATGCCGGCGCAGGAGATGTGGGAGATGTATGCCCGCATCGGTCTGGGCCAGAAGCCGCGCATCGACTTCCCCGGCGCGGTCACCGGCCGGCTGCGGCCCTGGAAGAGCTGGCGCCCGGTCGAGCAGGCGACGATGAGCTATGGCTACGGGCTCTCGGCGAGCCTGTTTCAGTTGGCGCGCGCCTACACCGTGTTCGCGCGCGACGGCGAGCTGATCCCGGTCACGATCCAGCGCCATGACGCACCGGCGATCGGTGAACGCGTGATGTCGCCGAAGGTGGCGCAGCAGGTGCGAACGATGTTGCGCATGGCGGCCGGCCCCGGTGGCACCGCACCGAAGGCGCAGGCGCTCGGTTATTCGGTCGGCGGCAAGACCGGCACCGCGCGCAAGCAAGTCGGCAAGAACTACACCAACAAGTACCGCGCCTGGTTCGTCGGCGTCTCGCCTATCGACCACCCGCGGATCGTGGTGGCGGTGATGGTCGACGAGCCCACCAAGGGCAGCTATTTCGGCGGCGATGTGGCCGCACCGGTCTTCAGCCAGGTGGTGGCGCAGACGCTGCGGTTGATGAATGTGCCGCCCGACCTGGAAGTGCAGGCCCAGATCGCCGCCAAGCCGGTTGCCGCGGAGCAGGAATCGTTCTGATGGCGCTGCCGAAGCTCGCTGCACCGCAAGCCGCCGCCTGGCTGGCTGCGCGCGTGAGCGGCATGCTGCGCACCGACCACCGCTTGCTGCAGCCCGGCGACGGTTTCATCGCCTGGCCGGGGCAGCGCGTCGATGCGCGGCGCTTCGTTCAGGCCGCGCTGGATGCGGGGGCTGCGGCTTGTCTGGTGGAAGCCGACGGCGCCGAAGAGGCGGTTGATGCCAGCGATGCACGCATCGCCTCGGTGACCGGCCTGCAGTCGCAGATCGGCACCATCGCATCGGCCTTTCACGGCCACCCGAGCCGCACGCTGCGCATGCTGGCCGTCACCGGCACCAACGGCAAGACCAGCACCGCGTGGTGGACCGCGCAGGCGCTGACTGCGTTGGGTCAGCGCTGCGGGGTGGTCGGAACGTTGGGCATCGGCGCGCCGGGGCCGGTGGAGGCGCTGGTGGACAGCGGTCTGACCACGCCCGATGCGGTGCAACTTCAGCAAGCGCTGCGCGGCTTCGTCGACAACGGCTACACGGCCTGCGCGCTGGAAGCCTCGTCGATCGGCCTGCAGCAGCAGCGTCTGGCCGGCACCCACATCGATGTGGCGCTGTTCAGCAACCTCTCACGCGACCATCTCGACATCCACGGCAGCATGGAGGCCTACCGCGATGCCAAGCGCATGCTGTTCAGCTGGCCCGGGTTGCGTGCCGCGGTGCTGAACATCGACGACGCGGTCGGTGCAGCCTTTGCCGATGAATTGATGCTCGGCAACGTCGAAGGGGCACTCAAGGTCTGGACCGTGTCGCGGCAGACCGGTGCGCGTCTGCGTGTCACCAACCTGCGCATCGAAGAGGGCGGGCTGGTGTTCGAGGTCCACGAGACTGGCGCGGTTGCCATCGCCGAAACCGTTGCAACCGTCGCCACCGTCAAGAGCGCGCTGGTCGGTGACTTCAATGTCGACAACCTGCTGCTGGTGATCGGCGCCTTGCGGGCGTCGGATGTGTCGCTGGTCGATGCCGCCGCTGCGGTGTCGGCATCGAGCCCGGTGCCCGGGCGCCTGCAGCGCATCGACGGCCGCGACCTCGTGGTGGTGGTCGACTATGCCCACACCCCCGACGCCTTGCAGAAGGCGCTGCAGGCATTGCGCCCGCTGGCCACCGCGCGCAACGGACGGCTGTGGTGCATCGTCGGCTGCGGTGGCAACCGCGACGCCACCAAACGCCCGCTGATGGGTGCGGTGGCGGCTGCGCATGCCGACCATGTGGTGCTGACCAGCGACAACCCGCGCGACGAAGCGCCGTCGATGATCCTGTCGCAGATCCTGGCGGGCGTCACCGGGCACGACGATGTCGACGTGATCGAGGACCGCCATGCAGCGATTGCCGGCGCGGTGCAACGAGCCGCCCGCGGCGACGTGCTGCTGCTGGCCGGCAAGGGCCATGAACAAACGCAGGAGATCGCCGGCGTGCGGCGCGTGTTCTGCGATGCCAGCGAAGCGCGCGCGGCGCTGGCGGCGCGTGAGATGGCGGCATGAGTGCGACGCACGAAGTGACTGCGGCGACCGCAGCGTCGATGCTGACCCTGGCCGAGGCACAGCAACTGCTGTCGCAGGCGGGTCTGGCGTCGACGCTTGTCGGTGACCCCGCCACCCCCATCAACCGCGTCCACACCGACACCCGCACCCTGCAACCTGGCGACCTGTTCGTGGCCCTGCGCGGCGAACGCTTCGACGGCCACGACCATCTGTCCGCGGCCCGCCAGGCGGGGGCCGCAGCCGCGCTGGCCGAGCAGGGAATTGAAGCCGCTGGCCTGCCGGGTTTGCAAGTGGACGATGCGCTGGCGGCGTTGCAGCAGCTCGCGGCCGGCTGGCGGGCACGCCTGCGGCTGCCACTGATCGCAGTGGTCGGCAGCAACGGCAAAACCACCGTGACGCAGATGGTGGGCAGCATCCTCAATGCCTACAACCCCGGGCGGGTGCTCGTCACGGCCGGCAACTTGAACAACCACATCGGTGTGCCGCTGACGCTGCTGCGGCTGCGGCCCGAGCACCAGGCTGCGGTGCTGGAACTCGGCATGAACCACCCCGGCGAGATCGCGCTGCTGGCGCGCCTGGTGGCGCCGACCGTGGTGCTTGTCAACAACGCCCAACGCGAACATCTGGAATTCATGCACAGTGTCGAAGCCGTGGCGAGCGAGAACGGTGCCGCCATCACGGCCCTGCCGGCCGATGGCGTTGCGGTCCTTCCGGTGACCGATGCGCAAGCGCCGCTGTGGCGCGAGATGGCGGGCAGCCGCGAGACCTTGTGGTTCGGGAGCAGTTGCACCGATGACCCCGACCGGCTCGTCGCATCGGAGGCCGCTGTGTTCGGCTGGGGGCAGTGGCAAGCCGATGCCCTGCAGTGGAACCTCTCGCTGCGCTCCCCGGTGGGCAGCGAAACCATCACGCTCAGCTTGCCCGGTCGCCACAACCTGCACAACGCGGTGGCCGCGGCGGCGGCGTCGGTGGCGCTCGGGGTGCCGATCGATGCGGTGCAGCGTGGGCTCCAAGCGTTCCGCGCGGTGGCGGGGCGTTCGCAGACCTCGACGCTGGGCATGCAAGGTCGCATGCTCACCCTAGTCGACGACAGCTACAACGCCAACCCTGACTCGGTGCTGGCCGCGATCGACCTGTTGGCCGACATGGACACACCGCGCTGGCTGCTGTTGGGCGACATGGGCGAAGTCGGTAGCGACGGCCCGCGCTTTCATGCCGAAGCCGGCGCCGCTGCCCGCGAAGCCGGCATCGAACACCTGTGGGCGGTCGGCGCGGCCAGCGAGCAGGTGGGTGCCGATCGTCATTTCGGCACCCTGGCTGACTGCCTGAGCGCGTTGCAGTCCGACGCCGATCTGCCCGACTGCGCGTCGGTGCTCGTCAAGGGCTCGCGTTTCATGCAGATGGAGCAGGTGGTGGGGGCGTTGAAGGCCCGCGCCAGCACCAGCGCACAGACACCCGCACAAACGCCGCAGGGAGCCGCCCATGCTGCTTAGCCTGACGCAGTGGCTGATGACCAACTGGCCCGATGCGCTCGGCTTCCTGCGCGTGTTCCAGTACCTGACTTTCCGCGCGGTGCTGGCGGCGATGACCTCGCTCCTGATCGGTCTGGCGTTCGGCCCGTGGGTGATCCGGCGCCTGACGCAGATGAAGATCGGCCAGCCGATTCGCGAGTACGGGGTCGCCACCCACCTGGCCAAGAACGGCACGCCGACCATGGGCGGGGTGCTGGTGCTGATCGGCATCGGCGTCAGCACCCTCCTGTGGTTCGACTGGAGCAACCGCTTCGTCTGGGTCGTGATGCTGGTGACCTTCGGCTTCGGCACCATCGGCTGGGTCGACGACTGGCGCAAGGTGGTCCACAAGGACCCCGAAGGCATGCGGTCGCGCGAGAAATTCTTCTGGCAGAGCCTGATCGGCATCGTCGCCGCGCTCTACCTGGCCTTCAGCGTGGCCGAGACCAGCAACCTGCGCGTGCTGGAGTTGTTCGTGCGCTGGGTCGGCAGCGGCTTCAGCAACGACCTGCCTCCCAAAGCCGATCTGATGGTGCCGTTTTTCAAGACCGTCAGCTATCCGCTCGGGGTCTTCGGCTTCATCTTCCTGACCTGGTTCGTGATCGTCGGTGCCAGCAACGCGGTCAATTTCACCGACGGGCTCGACGGGCTGGCGATCATGCCGGTGGTGATGGTTGGAAGTGCACTGGGTGTCTTCGCCTATGTCACCGGCAACGCGGTGTTTTCGCGTTATCTGTTGCTGCCGCACATTCCCGGGGCCGGCGAACTGCTGGTGTTCTGTGCCGCGATGGCCGGTGCCGGTCTCGCCTTTTTGTGGTTCAACACCAAGCCGGCGCAGGTCTTCATGGGTGATGTCGGTGCGCTGTCGCTGGGCGGCGCGCTCGGCACCATTGCCGTCATCACGCGGCAGGAAATCGTGCTCGGAATCATGGGCGGCATCTTCGTGGCCGAAGCGCTGAGCGTGATGCTGCAGGTGGGCTGGTTCAAGTGGACCAAGCGCACCACCGGCACGGGGCGCCGGATCTTTCTGATGGCGCCGCTGCACCACCACTTCGAGAAGAAGGGCTGGGCCGAAACCCAGGTGGTGGTGCGGTTCTGGATCGTGACGATGCTGCTGTGTCTGGTCGGGCTCGCGAGCCTGAAGCTGCGGTGAATATTCAGCCCCCACGCTCCCTGACGGCCGCGGGCTGTTGGCCCCCACGCTCCCTGACGGTCACTGCCCCCCGAGGGGGCGTTCGCCTGCAGCCCGGCGAAGCCGGTTCTGCGTCTCCACTCTGTGACAACCCTTGGCTCGTAGATCTGCCGGTGCTGGTGCTGGGTCTGGGCGACAGCGGCCTGGCGATGGCGCGCTGGTGTGTGCGTCACGGCGCCGATGTCACGGTCTGGGATTCGCGTGACGACCCGCCGCAGGCTGCCGCATTGCAGACCGGGGTGCCCGCAGCGCGCCGGCTGCAAGGTGCATTGAGCGCCGAGTCTCTGGCGGGTTTCAAGTTGATCCTGAAGAGTCCCGGCCTGTCGCCTACCGATGCCCGCATTGCGCCGCTGCTGCAGCCCGCGCGCGCCACCGGCATCGCGGTGCTGTCGGAACTCGACCTGTTCGTGCGCGCACTGGCCGATCTCAAGGCAGAGAGCGGCTATGCCCCGCAACTGCTGGCCGTCACCGGCACCAACGGCAAGACCACCACCACCGCAATGGTCGAGCGCTTGCTGGCGCATGCCGGCAAGCGCGTGGTGGCCGCCGGCAACATCGGCCCGACCCTGCTCGATACCCTGAGCCGCGCCATCGACGGCGGCGACCCATTGCCCGAGGTCTGGGTGCTGGAGCTGTCCAGCTTCCAACTCGCCGGTGGGTTGGGTGACGGCATTGCGGCTTCGGGCCCGGCCGGCGGCGGCTTCGAACCCACTGCCGCAGCGCTTCTGAACCTGTCGCAGGACCACCTGGACTGGCATGGCTCGAACAACGCCTATGCCGCAACAAAGTCGCGCATCTTCGGCAGCAGCGGTGTGATGGTGCTGAACCGCGACGATGCGGCTGTGCTTGCCCTGGCATCCGCCGCACTGGTGCCCACGCCCACGCCCGCACTGGCAGCCGACAAAGGCAAGGGCCGTGGCAGCAAAACGAAGGCAGCGCCGGCACGGTCGGTGGTGCGCTTCGGGCTCGACTCACCGCGCCTGCCCGGTGACTTCGGCCTGGTGACCGAGAACGGCATGGCGTGGCTGGTGCGCGCGTTGCCCGATGAGGACGCCGCAGTGCGCCGTGCTGCCGATGGCCCGGCCCAGATTCATCTGCAGCGCCTGATGCCCGCCGATGCACTGCGCGTGCGCGGCCGCCACAACAGCGCCAACGCGCTGGCCGCATTGGCGCTGGCATCGGCCGCCGGCTGCGCCATCGGGCCGATGCTGCATGCGCTGCAAACGTACGAGGGCGAACCGCACCGGCTGCAGCCGGTGGCGCAGATCGACGGCGTCGATGCCTACGACGACAGCAAGGCCACCAACGTCGGCGCCACGGTGGCCGCGTTGCAGGGCCTGGGCTCCGAACGCGAACCCGCCAAGCTGATCGTGATCCTGGGTGGTGACGGCAAGGGGCAGGATTTCGCACCACTGCGCGAACCGCTGCGCCGCCATGCACGCGCCGTTGCAACGATCGGGCGCGATGCCGGGTTGATCGAGTCGGTGATCGGAGCCGCAATCGATCCCACCGCCGATGGCGCGTCGCCGTTGCAGCGACATGCCGACATGGACGCCGCCGTCGCCTGGTGCTTCGACCAGGCCCGGCCCGGCGACGCCGTGCTGCTGAGCCCAGCCTGCGCCAGCCTGGACATGTACCGCAGCTATGCCCACCGCGGCGAGGTGTTCGCCGCTGCGGTGCTGCAGCTTGCCAACGACCGGGGACAGGCATGACGACGGCGTCGACCGGCATCCTGCGCAGATGGTTCGGCAAAGGCCGAAAGCCCAAGGACAACCTGCCGATCCGCGACCAGGTCGACATCGCGGGTCCGCGCCCGGTGCGGCTGCTGTCGTTCGACCAGCCGCTGGTGGGTGTGGTGGTGGCATTGATGGCGCTCGGCCTGGTGATGGTCTATTCGGCATCGATCGCGCTGCCCGACAACCCGCGCTTCGTCGGCTACACCGCGCACTACTTTCTGCAGCGCCATGTGCTGGCGCTGACGATCGGGCTGATCGTGGCGCTCTTGACGGTGCAGGTGCCGATCGGCTTCTGGGAGAAGCATTCGCCGGCGATCTTTGTCGTTTCGCTGATCCTCCTGGTGCTGGTGCTGATGCCGTTCATCGGCAAGGTCGTCAACTTCTCGCGCCGCTGGATTCCGCTCGGCTTCATGAACTTCCAGCCGAGCGAGATGGCCAAGTTGGCGATTGCGATGTATGCGGCCAACTACATGGTGCGGCGCATGGATGCGCGTGAGAACTTCTTCCGCGCGGTCACGCCGATGGTGGTGGCGGTGGCCTTCGTCGGCGTGCTGCTGCTGCGCCAGCCCGACATGGGCGCTTTCATCGTCATCGCCACGATCGCGATGGGCATCCTGTTTCTGGGCGGCGTCAACGCGCGCATGTTCTTTCTGATCGCGCTGGTGATCATCGTCACCTTCGCGCTGATCATTGCGTTCGACGACCTGCGGCGTGAGCGCATCCTGGCCTATCTGGACCCGTGGAACCCGAAGTACGCGCAGGGCAAGGGCTACCAGTTGACGCATTCATTGATTGCGCTCGGCATGGGCGAGGTCTTCGGCCAGGGCCTGGGAAGCAGTGTCGAGAAGCTGCACTATTTGCCTGAAGCGCACACGGATTTCCTGCTGGCGGTGATCGGCGAAGAACTGGGCTTTGTCGGCGTCGCCACCGTGATCGTGCTGTTCTTCTGGTTGACCCGGCGCATCTTCGTGATCGGCCGCCAGGCGATCGCGCTCGACCGCGTCTTCGCCGGCCTGCTGTGCCAGGGCATCGGCACCTGGATCGGCTTTCAGGCCTTCATCAACATGGGCGTCAACCTGGGGGTGCTGCCGACGAAGGGTCTGACCCTGCCGCTGATGAGCTATGGCGGCAGCGCGATCCTGATGAACCTGGTGGCGCTGGCGATGGTGCTGCGGGTGGACATGGAAAGCAGGGCACTGATGCGTGGAGGCTCGGCGTGATGCCGCACTTGACCGTGATGGCGGCAGGGACCGGCGGGCACATCGTGCCGGGGCTGGCCGTGGCCGCCGAGATGCAGTCGCGCGGCTGGACCGTGAGCTGGCTCGGCACCTCGCATGGCATGGAAAACCGGCTCGTTCCGGCCGCCGCCAACGGCAGGATTGCACTCGACACCATCGGCTTTTCGGGTCTGCGCGGCAAGGGACTGCTGCACACATTGACCGGTGGCCTGCGTCTGCTGAAGGCCTTCGTCGACTGCTTCCGCATCCTGAAGCAGCGCAGTGCCGATGCGGTGCTGGGCATGGGCGGCTATGTCTGTTTTCCGGGCGGGTTGATGGCGTCTTTGCTCAACAAGCCGCTGCTGCTGGTCAACGCCGACGCCGCGCTGCTGCTCAGCAACAGGGGCTTGCTGCCGGTGGCCGACGGCATCGTGTTCGGCTTCGACGGCGACGCCGCCCGCAAGACCAAGGGTGCGGTAGTGACCGGCAACCCGGTGCGCGCAGAGATCGAATCGCTGCCGCTGCCCGAGCAGCGTTTCGCCGGCCGCAGCGGGCCGCTGAACCTGCTGGTGGTGGGCGGCAGTCTGGGTGCGCAGGTGTTGAACCTGACGGTGCCCGCCGCATTGGCCGCGATGCCGGCGGATCGGCGTCCACGGGTCACGCACCAGACCGGAAGCGCGCAGGCCGACAGCGTTCGCGCCGCCTACCGCGATGCGGGCATCGACGCCGAAGTGCTGCCCTTCATCGACGACATGCCGGCACGGCTGGCCGCTTGCGACGTGATGCTGTGCCGCGCTGGCGCGATCACCGTCAGCGAGTTGTGCGC
>JBDSMV010000229.1:0-3914 GCA_039915715.1 Rubrivivax sp.
GCATGCTTGACGATCACGCAGGCGGGCACGGTCGGCTCGAAGCTCTTGACGCATTCCCAGGCCGCATCGGCATCGGCGATGTTGTTGTACGACAGCGCCTTGCCCTGCAGTTGCGACCAGCCGGCCAGCAACCCCGCCGCTGCGGTGCCGGCTCGTGAGCCGTTTCCGGCGGTCTACACGCTGCAACTGGCCAAGACCCAAGACCTGCGTTATGGCGAGAACCCGCACCAGGCGGCCGCGTTCTACCGCGACGGGTCGGCCTCGGAAGCCGCAGCAGCGGGCTTGCTTGCAGGCTGGTCGCAACTGCAGGGCAAGGCACTGTCGTACAACAACATTGCCGATGCCGATGCGGCATGGGAATGCGTCAAAAGTTTCGAGCCGACCGTGCCCGCCTGCGTAATCGTCAAGCATGCAAACCCCTGCGGCGTGGCGGTGGCGGCCGATGTCGGTGAGGCCTATGCAGGCGCACTGGCCACCGACCCCACCTCGGCCTTCGGCGGCATCATCGCCTTCAACAGCCGCATCGACGGCGCCACCGCGCAGGCCGTGGCAAAGCAGTTCGTCGAGGTGCTGATCGCACCCGCCTTTGACGACGAGGCACTGGCGGTGTTCGCTGCCAAGCCCAACGTGCGGGTGCTGCAGCTGCCGATGTCGACCGGCCTCAATGCGCTCGACTTCAAGCGCGTCGGCGGCGGTGTGCTGATGCAGACCGCCGACGCCAAGAACGTGTCGGCTGCTGAACTGCGGGTGGTGACGAGGCTGGCACCGACGCCCGATCAGCTGCAGGACCTGCTGTTCGCCTGGAAGGTGGCCAAATTCGTCAAAAGCAACGCAATCGTGTTCTGCACCGGTGGCCGCACACTCGGGGTGGGCGCGGGGCAGATGAGCCGCGTGGACAGCGCGCGCATCGCCGGCATCAAGGCGGGCAACGCCGGCTTGTCGCTGCAGGGTTCGGCAGTGGCAAGCGACGCCTTTTTCCCGTTCCGCGACGGACTCGATGTGGTGGTCGATGCCGGCGCCGCTTGCGTGGCGCAGCCCGGCGGCTCGATGCGCGACGACGAGGTCATCGCTGCGGCCGACGAACGGGGCATCGCGATGGTGTTCACGGGCACGCGGCACTTTCGGCATTGAAATTGGGCCCCCACGCTCCCTGACGGTCGCTGCCCCCGAGGGGGCGCTCCGCCTGCGGCCCGGCAAAGCCGGTTCCGCGGCTCTTCTTGGTTGTCGGCGCGACGCTTCGCTCGCGCCTGTTCTGCGGCCACCTGCGCGTCGGTTGCCTGCGGGCTCAAGCTCTGCAGTCGTTGGTCGATATCGGGTGACGGGCTGCGGCGCATGGTGCGTTGGCGGTGTCGCTGAGTCCCTTTCACCATGTCATTTGTCGATACCGACCCTGCCCTGATCGACCGACAGCGATCGGGTGATGTCTGGAGCCCGCTTCGCGTCACCGACCCGCGCCAGCGTCAGCACTTGCTGCTGGCATTGGCCAGCGGCGATGTGCCGGTGACCATCGGCAGCGCTGGCGGGCCCTGCGTGACCGCGGCGCTGTGGTCGGTGGAGGAGGAAGACAACGGCGGCCGGCTGCACTTCAACATCGCCAGCGGCGCGTCGCGTGCCGCTGCGGTGATCGGGGCCGCTTCGCATTGGGCGGCGGCCTACCTGGACGATGTGAAGCTGCAGTTTCAGCTGCGCGCTCCGGTGCTGGAAGCGGCAGCCGGCCGTCACATCGTTCATGCCCGCCTGCCCGACTACATGGTGCGGCTGCCGCGGCGGCGCTCGATGCGCGTGCGGCGCACCGAAGACACCGGCCCGACGGCGCGGTTCCTTCATCCGCATGCCGGCGGTGCGCCGCTGCAGCTGCGCGTCATCGACATCAGTGTCGATGGCTTGGCGGTGCTGAAGCCCGCCGGCGCCGTGCCATTGGCGCCGGGCGACGAACTGCGTGCGGTTCAAATCGCGCTGGAAGCCGGCCTGCAATTCAGTGCCGACCTGCGCGTGCGCTATGTCGCGCCGGGCCCGCTCGGCCAGCGCGGATCGCGCATCGGCTGCGAATGGCAGGCATTGAACAGCGTCGATCTGGCGCTGCTGGAGCGCTGGATCCAGGGCGGGCGGCGGCGGCGCCAGCTGGTGTCGCTGGGACTGGACTGAGGCGTTCGGCGCAGTCCGGGAAGCCGGTGGTGCAGGCCGCGCCGGCAACGGTGCAGCCGACAGGCGCGGATTCGGCTGACCGAAGCGTTTGCGGCCGCTCGGTCCGGCCGCTCGGCCCCGTGCACTAGCATCCCGGCGATGACCCTTGCCGACATCGCCGGTGGGCTGCTGGCCCTGATCGCGCGGCTGATCACGGGAACGCAGGGCCACTGGAAAGGCTGCCCGCCGAAGGCCGAACAGCGCATCTACTTCGCCAACCACCAGAGCCACCTCGACTGGGTGCTGATCTGGGCTGCGCTTCCGCATGACCTGAGGGTGCGCACCCGGCCGATCGCGGCCCGCGACTACTGGACCGCGACGCCGCTGCGGCAATGGATCACCACCGAGGTCTTCCACGCGGTCTATGTCAGCCGCCAGCGCAGCGAAGAAGAAGACCCACTGGAGCCGCTGGTGCAGGCATTGACCCAGGGCGATTCGTTGGTGTTGTTCCCGGAAGGCACCCGCAGCAACAAGCCCGAGCCGATGCCGTTCAAGAGCGGTCTGTACCACCTGGCGTTGCAGTTCCCGGGGGTGCAGTTGGTGCCGGCCTGGATCGACAACGTGCAGCGCGTGATGCCCAAGGGCGAGGTGGTGCCGGTACCGATCCTGTGCACCGTTACCTTCGGCACCCCGATCGGGGTCGAGCCCGGCGAGGACAAGCGTGACTTCCTGCTGCGGGCCCGAAACGCGGTGCTGGCCGTGCGCCCAGTGGCGGCATGAACGCGCTGCGCAGCTGGTCGGGCGACAGCCAGATTGCGCTGCTGTTCGTGGTGCTTTTCGGCAGCCTGATGCTGTTGACCGCGGCACTGGTGGTGCGCACCTTGCGCAGCGGAGACTCGCCGCTCGCGCGCCGTCCCGGGCGCCAGCGGCGGCAGCTGCTGCTGATGCACGACCTGCGTTCGCTTTGGGTCGGCAGCGTGGTGTTCTGGATCGCATGGATCTCGGGACCGATCGGTGCGACGCTTGCCTTCGGCGTCGTTTCGTTCCTGGCGCTGCGCGAATTCATCACGCTGGTGCACACCCGCCGTGGCGACCACCGCAGCCTGATCCTGGCGTTTTTTGCGGCCCTGCCGCTGCAGTATCTGCTCGTGGGTCTCGGCGCGTTCGATGGTTTCACCGTCTTCATCCCGGTCTACGTGTTCCTGGCCATGCCGGTGGTGAGTGCGCTGGCCGGCGACCCCGAACGCTTTCTGGAGCGCGCGGCCAAGATCCAGTGGGGCATCATGGTCTGCGTGTACGGCCTCTCACATGCCCCCGCCCTGTTGTTGCTGCAATTGCCTGGCTACGAAGGGCGCGGCGCGTTCCTGTTGTTCTTCCTGGTGATCGTCACCGCCTGCGCGCAGATCGCGCAGGAGGTCGCTGGCCGCTGGTTGCGGCGGCGCCCGCTGGTGCGGCAGATCGACCGCAGCTTCTCGGCCCGCGCCTTCGGCCTCGGCGTGCTGGCAGCGGCTGTGGCCGGTGCGGTGTTGTCGTGGATCACGCCGATGGGGTGGCTGGCTGCCGCGGGCGTGGCGGCGATCGTCGGTGGGGTCGGCACCCTCGGCGAACTCGTGATGCGGGCCTTGAAGAAAGATGCCGGCGTGCGCTTCTGGGGCAACCGAAGCTCGGTCACCGGCGCGGTCGGGCTGCTCGATCGGGTGGCGCCGCTGTGCTTTGCGGCGCCGGTGTTCTTCCACTTCGTGCGCTGGAGCGCCTGATGCTGATCCTGGGCATCGACCCCGGCCTGCAGC
>JBDSMV010000283.1:0-6241 GCA_039915715.1 Rubrivivax sp.
ATGACGCCGCCACCCAGGCAGACCTCGCCGTCGTAGAGCACCGCGCTCTGACCTGGTGTCACAGCCCACTGCGGCTGGTCGAAGTCGAGCCTGAAGGCTGCTGCTGTTTGGTCTACTGCGACGGCGCCCGCGGCCGGCACCGCATCAAGCGGGCCGAAGCGGCAGCCGGCATCGGCTTGCCGATAGCGGGTCTTGGCACTCAGCGTGGCGCCCGTCGCTGGCGCCTGCCCTGCGACCCAGTGCAGGTCGTCGGCTTCGAGCCACGGTGACTGCAGCCACGGGTGGTCGTGCCCCTGCACCACGTGCAGCGTGTGGTCGGAATGGCGCTTGTGCGCCACGTACCACGGCGCATGAGTGCCGCCGCCTTCGCTGACACCGCCGATGCCCAGGCCCTGGCGTTGGCCCAGGGTGTAGAACGACAAGCCCATGTGGCGTCCCACGACGCGGCCCTGCGGGTCGAGCATGTCACCCGGGGTGCCGTCGAGGTAGCCGGACAGGAACTCTCGGAACGGCCGTTCGCCGATGAAGCAGATGCCGGTCGAATCCTTCTTCTTTGCGTTGGGCAGGCCGATCTCGGCCGCCAGCCGGCGTACCTCGGTCTTCTCAAGCTCACCGAGCGGAAACAACGTCCGCACCAGCTGGGCCTGGTTCAAGCGGTGCAGGAAGTAGCTCTGGTCCTTGGCGGCGTCCAGCCCCTTCAGCAGTTGGAAGCGACCACCCTGCTCGCGCACCCGGGCGTAGTGGCCGGTGGCGATCTTGTCGGCGCCGATCTGCACCGCGTGGTCCAGGAAGGCCTTGAACTTGATCTCGGCGTTGCACAGCACATCGGGGTTGGGGGTGCGGCCGGCCCGGTACTCGCGCAGGAATTCGGCGAACACGCGGTCGCGGTATTCAGCGGCGAAGTTGACATGCTCGATCTCGATGCCGATCACATCGGCCACCGCAGCAGCGTCGACGAAGTCGATGTTCGACGCGCAATACGCATCGTCGTCGTCGCCTTCCCAGTTCTTCATGAAGATGCCGACCACCTCGTGGCCCTGCTGCTTCAAGAGCCAGGCCGCGACGGCGCTGTCGACCCCGCCGCTCAAGCCGACGACGACCCGCATGGGGCCTTGTCGGGCAGGGGCATCGACGGGGTCTGCAGGCATCGGCGGATTATCGGGCGCGGGTCTGCGGGTCTCTGTTTTTGCCTACACCCCCTGTGGAAGGCACCCGCCTTTGCGGTGTCCGCTGGCGAAGCTGCCGGTGGGAAGATGCCGGCTTCGCCATCCGCAAACCCTATCCGATGAACCCTGACGCCAACCCGCCTGCCTACCTGCGCCAGCCGACCCTGCATGGCGACACGGTCGTGTTCGTCAGCGACGACGACCTGTGGCGGGTGTCGACCGCCGGCGGCACCGCGCAGCGCCTGACAGCCGGCCTGTCCGAAGCCGCCACGCCCAGTCTGTCTCCAGACGGCCAGTGGCTGGCCTTTGCGGGCAGCGACGAGAAGCATGCCGAGGTCTGGCTGATGCCGGCTGCCGGCGGTGCCGCGCGCCGCTTGACCTGGCTCGGCAGCGAGCTGGCCGTGCGCGGCTGGACGCCCGATGGCCGCATCGTGTTCTGCAGCAACCACGGCCAGCCGTTCTTTCGCAACTGGCATGCGTACACGATCGGTATCGACCCGGCTGGCGATGGCGGCGTGCTGCCCGATCGCATCCCGCTCGGCCAGATCAACCACCTGAGCTTCGCCGCCGACGGCCGCCGTGCCATCGGCCGCAACACCGTCGACCCGGCGCGCTGGAAGCGCTACCGCGGCGGCACCGCCGGACACCTGTGGGTGGAATCGGCAGCCGGCTCGGGCAGCTTCGAACGGCTGTCTGGGCTCGCAGGCAACATCAGCTGCCCAATGTGGGTCGGCGAGCGGCTGTACTTCGTCGGCGATGGCGACGGCAGCGGCAACCTGCACTCGTGCCGCGCCGATGGCAGCGACCTGCAGGTTCACACCTCGCACGGCGACTACTACGTTCGCAACGCCTCGAGCGACGGCGAACGCATCGTCTACCAGTGCGGTGCCGAGCTGTGGCTGCACGAGCCTGCACGGCAGCGCAACAGCAGGCTCGCCGTCGAAGTCGCCAGCAGCCGCGCCCAGACCGCGCGCCGCTTCATTGCGGTGGCCGACAACCTGCAGGGCATGGCGTTGCACCCCGAAGGCCACAGCGTGGCGCTGGAGGTGCGCGGGCAACTGGTGACGATGCCGCTGTGGGAAGGCGCGGTGCAACACCACGGCGGCGCCACGGGGCGTCACCGGCTGGGCCAGTGGCTGGCCGATGGCCGCACCCTGGTGGCCGCCAGCGACGCGTCGGGCGAAGAGCGCATCGTCGCGATGCAGGGGCTGCAGTCCAGCACCCTGCCCTGGACGACCGAACAGCTGGGCCGCGTGACAGCGCTGTGTGCGGCGCCGCGCGGGGCGCGGGTCGCCGTTGCCAACCACCGCAACCAGCTCTGGGTCGGCCAGGTCAATGACAACGGCACCGACGATGCCAGCGATGCCAGCGGCACCGAAGCACCACTGACCCTGGTCGACCACAGCCCCCACGGCCGCATCGAAGACCCGGTGTGGTCGCCTTGCGGCGCATGGCTCGCCTACACCTTCGCCACCAGCAACCGACACACCGCGATCAAGCTGCATTCAGTGGCCAGCGGCGAGACCGCGCTGGCCACGCAGCCTGAGTTCAAGGACTACCGCCCGGCCTTCGACCCCGAGGGTCGGTACCTGTATTTCTTGTCGTTGCGCACCTTCGACCCGGTCTACGACAGTGTGCAGTTCGAGTTGAGCTTTCCCCGCGCAGCGCGGCCCTATCTGCTGGCGCTGCAAGCCGGTGGCCTGCCGCCTTTCGAGCCCACGCCGAAAGGGTTCAGGGAAAGCGACAAAACCGGTGCCGACAAAGGCCGCCGCCACGACGACGAAGCCGTTACCGAACGCAGCTTGCCACCGATCGAGCCCCAGGGCCTGGCGCGCCGGGTGGCGGCCTTTCCGGTGCCCGAAGGCCGCTTCGGCCGCATCGCCGGGGTTGCCGGCAACAAGGTGGTGTGGACCGCACTGCCGATCGTTGGCGCCCACGGACGTGGCGGCACCAAGGACGAGCCAGCCAAACTCGAAGTCTGGGACTTCGAGCGCGCCGAGCTCAAGACGCTGCTGCCGAAGCTGGACGACTTCGTGTTGGCAGCGGACCACCACACCCTGCTGGCCCGGCACGGCAAGGCGCTGCGCGCCATCGACGCCACACGCAAGCCCGATGACGAGGACAAGGGCCACGAGGCGGGCGACAAGCCATCGCGCGACAGCGGCGTTCTCGACCTGGGCCGGGTGCGGATTTCGGTGTCTCCGCCGCAAGAATGGGCGCAACTCCTGCGCGAGGTCTGGCGCTTGCAGCGCGACCATTTCTGGACCGCAGACATGTCCGGCATCGACTGGCCGGCGATGTGGGAACGCTATGCACCTTTACTGCCGCGGGTCGCCACGCGCGGCGAGCTGTCGGACCTGATTTGGGAGCTCCAGGGTGAACTGGGCACCTCACACGCCTACGAAATGGGAGGCGACCACCGCAAGGCGCCTGCAGTGACGCTGGGCCACCTGGCGGCCGAGTTCCGCTTGGCTGCCACCACGGCTGCCGCCGACGCTGCAGCCGGTTGGGAGATCGTGCGCACCGTGCAGGGCGACCCCTGGGACGCCGCAGCCGACTCGCCGTTGAACGCGGTCGGCGTGCAGGCGCAGCCGGGCGAACGCCTGCTGGCCGTCAACGGCACCCTGCTGACGCCGACGCGGCCACCGCAGGCTTTGCTGGTGCACCAGGCGGGCTCGAAGCTGGCGTTGACACTCGCCGGGGCCGATGGCGCCCAACGCCAGGTGCTCGTGAAGGCGCTGGCCGACGAAACCCCGGCGCGCTATCGCGAATGGGTCGAACGCAACCGGGAATGGGTGCACGAACACAGCGGCGGGCGCGTGGGCTATTTCCACCTGCCGGACATGATGTCGGCGGGCTTTGCCGAATTCCACCGTTACTTCGCAGCCGAAAGCGACCGCGACGGCCTGATCGTCGACGTGCGCTACAACCGCGGCGGCCATGTCTCGCAACTGCTGCTGGAGAAGGTGGCGCGCAAGCGCATTGCCTGGAACGTGCAGCGCTGGGGCGAACCCAGCAGCTATCCCGACGAAGCCCCGGCCGGCCCGGTGGTGGCGCTGACCAACGAACATGCCGGCAGCGACGGCGACATCTTCAGCCACGGATTCAAGCTGATGGGAATCGGCACGCTGGTGGGGCAACGCACCTGGGGCGGCGTGATCGGCATCTGGCCGCGCCACAGCCTGATCGACGGCACCGAAACGACCCAGCCCGAGTACTCTTTCTGGTTCAAGGACGCCGGTTGGGCGGTCGAGAATTACGGCACCGACCCGCAGGTGGAGGTGGCCAACGCACCGCAGGACGATGCCTTCAATGCCCCCGACCGCGATCGCCAGTTGCACAGCGCGCTGGCTGAAACGTCGAAGGCGATCGAACGCCAGGGCGTGTTTCGGCCCGACTTCGGTCCGCGGCCGCAGTTGGCGCACCCGCGTCGCCCGGACCCGGCCCAGGCGCTCGCTGGCGGGCCCTGATCCGGACCCCACTCGGCAGGCTTTCTAAAGGCCCTTGCGGGGCCGTCCGCAGACGTTCAGCGCCGCGGGGCGCGCTGCAGCAGGTCGGCCAGTTCGGCAGCGTAGAGGCGCGCCTGCCCGGTGGTGCCGTGGCCACTGGTGGTGGGCGATCCCGGAATCAGCAGCACACGCGCGTTCTTGACTCGCGGCAGCTCGCGTTCCAGCACGCGCAACTCGGGCGGGTTGCGTTCGTCGTCGGCGGCATTGATGACCAGCACCGAGGCTTCAATCTTCTCCAGGTTCGCCGAAGCGTCGTAATCGGCCGACGACTCCCACTGGTAGAGCACATCGTTGGCGTCGCCGTTGAAGGGGGCAGCCAGGCGTGCGGCGATCAGCGAATCAGCGGCCTTCGCGGTCGGCGCCTGGCGCTGCAATGCCTGGTTGCCGCCTGAGGAGGCCAGCGCGAAGGTGGTCAGGTGCGTTTGCATGGCGGGCGGCTGCTGGCTGTAGTTGCCCTGTCGCCATTGCGGGTCGTTGCGGATCGCCTGAGTCAGCAGCCGCCGCAGCATCCAGTTGCGTCCCGACATCGCTGTCGGCTGGCAGGCCATCGGCACCACCGCGTCCATCATCGCCGGCCACTGCTGGGCCCACATCCAGGCCTGCATGCCGCCCATCGAGTTGCCGATCACAAGGCGCAGGTGGCGCACCCCCAAGCCCTCGGTGACCAGCCGGTGTTGCGCCGACACCATGTCGGCGTAGTTGTAGGCCGGAAAGTCCGCGCGCAGGCCATCCGACGGCTTGGCCGACTGCCCGGCACCCAGCGCGTCGGGCAGGATCAGGTAGTAACGGCGCGCGTCCAGCGGCTGGCCCGGGCCGAACAGCTGGCCGGCGAAATCGGCACTCAGCATGCTGGCACCGGATCCGGCTGTGCCGTGCAGCACCAGCACCGGCTCGCCCGCCGGATCTCCGACGGTGCGGTAGTGCAGACGCACCTCGGGCAGCACCCGGCCGTCGTGAAAACGAAAGTCGCGCGCGGTCCAGCTGCCCTGCTGCGGCGCCGGGTAGTTGGCGGGGTCGGCCGCGTCGGCAGCGGTGGGCAGCATGGCGGCGCCGCCGATCAGGGCCATCGCTGTGGCAGCTCGCGTCAACCAGTCCGGGATCGGGCGCATGGTGGGCTTTCGGGGATGGCGAAGCGCCCAGTCTCGTCAAGAGCCCCCTGCACGACCATTGCCACAAACCCGCCATGCGGCGCGGACTCGGCGCCTGCGTTCAGAGCGCCCGCTGGCTGACCTGCGCGAGATAGAACCATTCGTGACCCGGCTTCGCCGAGACGTCGGGGAACACGATCGCCCCGGCGCGCGGCGCCCGCACCTCGGTGCCATCGGCGCGCACCGCGATCAGCTCACCTTCTGCCAGCCGGTCGAAGCTGGACCAGGTTCGCGCGAAGCGGTCGTCGGCGTGATGGCGGTCGACGACATCTGCCAATGCCAGGCAGTCGAAAGCCGTGGCTGGCGGCGACAAGGGCAGGTCGGCCAGCCCCAGCAGGGCCAGCGTCTGGACGATGGCGCGGTAGGCCACGTCGGGTGCCGCCGGGTCATCGTGCTGCCCGCATTCGAGTGTGATGCC
>JBDSMV010000292.1:0-11740 GCA_039915715.1 Rubrivivax sp.
CTGCAGCACGCCCGACGGGTGGCCGAAGCGCAGGCATCCGGGCTCCCGCGGCCGCGCGGCCCGTTGCACCAGCGTGCCTGGAACGGATGCAGCCACCGCCAGTGCCACCGCACCGGTGCCGGTCATCGCATGGTGCAGGCGGCCCATCGAGAACACCCGCGCCAGCAGGTCGACGGCGTGCTGTGGCACCGCGCGGCCGTCCGATGCGGTGTAGGCCGCAGGAGGCTCCACCGCACACACCTTGGGCACATGCGGGCGCTCGGACGTCGACTGATGCGGGCTGCTTGCGAGCCCCATCCGAACCGCCGCATGCGACCGCAGCGCCTCGACCCGCACCAGCAATTCAGCAGAGCCGTTGACCGTGCCCTGCCCTTCGGTGCCGTCGAGCCCGAGCGCCGACGCATCGACAAAGACCGTCGGCAAGCCAGCGTCGACCAGCGACACCGAAAACTCGCCGGCGCCTTCGACGGCCAGGGTCTCGACCACGCACCCGGTCGGGAAAATGCCCCGCTCGGCGGTACCGGCCGGGTCCAGGAAATCGAGCCGGATCTCTGCGGAACCGAAGGCCACCCCGTCGAGCATGAAGTCGCCCGCGTCCACCGGCGCGCCGTCGGCCACCGGCACCCAGGCGTCGATGCGCTTGCCGATGTTGGCCTGCCAGATGCGCACCAACACAACGCCATCGGCCGGCACGCCGAGCAGGCCCAGGTGCATCGCAGCCGGGCCGACCGCCGCGCTGAGGTTGCCGCAGTTGCCCGACCAATCGATCAACGGCACGCTCACGGCCACTTGACCAAAGCAGTAGTCGACGTCGCAGTCGGGCCGCGTCGGAGGCGACAGCAGCACCACCTTGCTGGTGCTGGAGGTGCCACCGCCCATGCCGTCGATGTGACGGGCGTAGGGGTCGGGGCTGCCGATCACGCGCAGCAGCACCCGGTCTCGCAAAGCGGGGTCTTGCGGCAGGTCGGCGCGGTTGAAGAACACGCCCTTGCTGGTGCCGCCGCGCATGAACAGGGCTGGAACGGGGCGTTGGTTCAAAGTGGTCTGGAGGCGTACTTGCCGGGCGGCGCCCAGGCGAAAGTCGATTGTCTGCGGTCCTGTCGGCGGTGGCCGTGTGCCCGGTCTGCTCCGGCTCACAGCAGTCGCCGTGGCATACTCACGGGCTTCCGGAGCGGCGCCCGCAGTCGATGCAGGCGACCCCGCAAACCGGGCGGTTAGCTCAGCGGTAGAGCACTGCCTTCACACGGCAGGGGTCGCAGGTTCAAGCCCTGCACCGCCCACCATCCCATCTTCTTCCACTCGCGTCGCTGCGGCTGCCGCCATTGCGACACCTGCCGTGCCCGCGCCGCATCGATCGCATCCACCCATGAGACTCAAAGCCGTTTGTGAAGTCACCGTGTCGGTCACCGAGCCGTGCCCCACCGTGGCGATGTTGCGCCCCAGCAGCGGCATGGCGCAATGGCTGGTCAGCGAGATCTATGGCTTCGAGCCGCATCTGCGCAGCACCGAACACATGGACGGCCACGGCAACCTGTGCCAGCGCTTCGTGGTGCCCCCGGGCCAACAGCAGATACGGGTCGAAGTGGTGATGGATGTCGAGGACGAGATCGCGGTCATGCCCGACGCACCCCGCACGCCGGCCGATCAGATTCCGGCCGATGTGCTGCAGTTCATGCTGCCCAGCCGCTACTGCCCGTCGGACAAGCTGTGCGAGAAGGCGCAGGAAGTGGCCGCTGACGCGGTGCCGGGCTATGCCCAGGTCGAAGCCATCCGGGCCTGGATCAACCAGCACACCACCTACCGCTATGGGGTCAGCGACGCCAGCACCGATGCCTGCGACACCCTGGCCGAAGGCGCCGGGGTGTGCCGCGACTTCGCCCACATCGGGATCGCGCTGTGCCGGGCATTGCAGATCCCGGCGCGGATGGTCGTCGGTTACCTTCACGGGCTCGATCCGATGGACCAGCATGCCTGGTTCGAGGCCTATGTCGGCGGGCGCTGGTACACCTTCGACGCGACACAACAACAGCCGCGAGGCGGGCGCATCGTGCTGGCCTACGGCCGTGACGCTGCCGATGTCGCGTTCCTGACGAATTACGGCAGCATGACCACCGAGTCGATGAAGGTCTCGGTCGAAGCCTGCGAGCCCGCTTAGCACTGCAGCGCAGGCCGATAGACTCACTGCCCGATCCCGCCGACCCGCACTGCACGGAGACCCCACCGATGAGCATCAACCGCCGCTCCAAGCACATCACCGAAGGCGTGGCGCGGGCGCCGAACCGGTCGATGTACTACGCCATGGGCTACACCGACGCCGACTTCGGCAAGCCGATGATCGGCGTGGCCAACGGGCACAGCACCATCACGCCCTGCAACTCGGGCCTGCAGCGCCTGGCCGATGCCGCGGTGTTGGCGCTGCGCGAAGCCGGTGCCAACCCTCAGATCTTCGGCACGCCGACCATCAGCGACGGCATGGCGATGGGCACCGAAGGCATGAAGTACAGCCTGGTGTCGCGCGAGGTAATCGCCGACTGCGTCGAAACCTGCGTCGGTGGCCAGTGGATGGACGGCGTGCTGGTGATCGGCGGCTGCGACAAGAACATGCCGGGCGGCATGATGGGCATGCTGCGCGCCAATGTGCCGGCGATCTATGTCTATGGCGGCACCATCCTGCCGGGGCGCTACAAGGGCCAGGACCTGAACATCGTCAGCGTGTTCGAGGCGGTGGGCCAGTTCAGCGCCGGCAAGATGAGCCAGGAAGATTTCGAGCAGATCGAGCGCCGCGCCATCCCCGGCACCGGATCGTGCGGCGGCATGTACACCGCCAACACCATGAGCTCGGCTTTCGAGGCGATGGGCATGGCGCTGCCGTTCACCTCGACGATGGCCAACGTGCACGACCCCATCGTGGCCCACACCGCAGAAGCCGCGCGGGTGCTGGTCAACGCCGTCAAGGCCGACCTGAAGCCGCGAGACATCGTCACGAGGAAGAGCCTCGAGAACGCCGTGGCCGTGATCATGGCCACCGGCGGTTCGACCAATGCGGTGCTGCATTTCCTGGCCATTGCCCATGCCGCCGAAGTCGAATGGACCATCGATGATTTCGAACGCATGAGAAAGAAGGTGCCGGTGCTGTGCGACCTGAAGCCCAGCGGCCAGTACCTGGCGGTGGATCTGCACAAGGCCGGTGGCATTCCACAGGTGATGAAGCAGCTGCTGGCAGCAGGTCTGCTGCATGGCGATTGCATGACCATCACCGGCCGCACGGTGGCTGAGAACCTGGCCGACATCCCCGACACGCCTGCATCCGCGCAACGCGTGATCCGCCCGCTGTCGGACCCGATGTACGCCCAGGGCCACCTGGCGATCCTCAAAGGCAACCTGGCACCCGAAGGTTGTGTGGCCAAGATAACCGGACTCAAAAACCCGGTGATGACGGGCCCGGCGCGGGTCTTCGACGACGAACAAAGCGCGCTGGCCGCGATCATGGAAGGCCACATCAAGGCCGGCGACGTGATGGTGCTGCGCTACCTGGGTCCGAAGGGCGGACCCGGCATGCCCGAGATGCTGGCGCCCACCGGCGCGCTGATCGGTCAGGGCCTGGGTGAAAGCGTGGGTCTGATCACCGACGGCCGCTTCTCAGGCGGCACCTGGGGCATGGTGGTCGGCCACGTGGCGCCCGAAGCCTACGACGGTGGCTTGATCGCGCTGGTGCAAGAAGGTGACCGCATCACCATCGACGCCCCGCAGTTGAAGCTGCACCTGGACGTAGACGAGGCCGAGATCGGGCGCCGCCGCGCTGCCTGGAAGCAGCCGGCACCGCGGTACACACGCGGCGTGCTCGCCAAGTTCGCGCGCAATGCGGCCAGCGCGAGCGTCGGGGCGGTGCTCGACGGCGATTGAACGACCGGAGGCGCAGGTGCGCCTCCGTCACTGATGGGGTCAGCGCTTGGTCTCAGGCTTCCTTGACGGTGTGATCGAACCATTGACCTGCGTCGGATCGACGGCGGCGCCCAGCTTCGCTGCATCGCGCGCAGGCCGTGGCGTCGGCTGTGCGCCGGACCTTGATCCACCTGCCGAACGCTTCTTTTTGGTGTCGATGCCCAGCGCCGCGAGCTGGCGCTCGCGCCGGTCGACCTTGCGCTGCTCCATCTTGTCCATGGCGCGTTTCTGGGTCAGCCCCAGGCTGTCGGACAATTGCCACCACACCACTGCGGCCGCGAAAGGCGCCAGGATGATCCACCAGGACCAGGTCGCGAACACGCTGAAATCGGCCACCTTCGCCACCAGCAGCAACACCCCGATGATCACGAACGGCATCGCAGCTTCCTTTTCAGCCTCGCTCCGGCACGAATGTAGCGGAGCGGCGCCATTGGGCATCGCCGGAAATGCCCGGTCAAAACCGGGCGCGCATTGGCGTCAGCGGCGGGATCATGTCGACCACGCGTCGGCTGTCGAACGTAGCCGGATGGCTCAGCCACTCCGTCACCTCGTCACTCCGCCACTCCGCCACTCCGCCACCCGCTGGCGACCGACGATCTGCCATTGCCGTCGGCGTGCGGGTGGTGTGTAATGCCTGCGTCGAAGGGAGCGCCCGCGCACCCGACGATTGACGGAAAAAAGTCCGCCATGGTCGGCCTCACGTCTCGGCTGAAGGGGGAACGTCAACATGACCCACAGATTCGGAATTCGCGTGATTTCGATGGCACTGGTGGCGGGCGTGGGGCTCGCCGGATGTGAGTCGATGCCGGACAAACAGACCAGTGGCACCGCGGCTGGCAGCTTTATTGGCGGCATTCTCGGTTCGAAGCTCGGTGGCCGCAACGGGGGCAGCATCTTCGTCGGGGCGCTATTGGGTGGTCTGCTCGGCAACGTCATCGGCAAGCAGATGGACGAGAACGACCGCCGCAAGATGATGCAAGCGCTCGACCAGAACGCCTTGGGGCAATCGACGAAGTGGAAGAACGAAACCACCGGCGCCAGCTACGCGGTGACGCCGACCAAGACGTTCGTGCGCGAGGGACGCGAGTGCCGGACCTTTGAGCAGGAGGCCGTCGTGGACGGGCAGCCGCGCAAAATACCCGGTACCGCGTGCAAGCGCGCCGAAGGCGAGAGTTGGGAGCTCACGAGCTGAAGCCGCTCCGCCCGCCGAAGCGGCGCGCGACATCGGCATCCTCGCCCCGGCTGCTTTGTGCGGTGCTCGCGGTGCTGCTCGCCGTGGCGCCGGTGTCGCGCGCGCAGCAAATTGCCGCTACCACCACCGCGCCGAAGACGACGCAGCCGACACAGGCGATCCAGACGCAAGCCGCTACCGTTGGCATACCCTCCCCGCTCAGCGCCGACGCGGCCGCCAACCCACCCACCGAGAAGACCTCGGGCGGGTCCCGGCGCAACAATGCGTTGCCCGCGGCGATCATCGGCACGGCGGCGCTGATCGCGATCGGCAGTCTGTTGCTCAGAGAACGCACCGGCGCCACAACGCCGTCGTCGGCTGCCCCCCCGAACCCCGACGAAATCACCACGCGTCTTCTGAACGAGGGGCCGCAGATGGCGCCGGCCTTCAACATGAGCGCCTTCGCCGTACGCGGCTTCGTGCGCGGCGGCTGGCCGGTGCTGGTCGATTTCGAGCGGAGCTCGCCAGGCAGCGCGCTGCTGCGCATCAGCGCACGCGATCTGGCCGATGTCTATACCTACGATCTGAGCCAGGTCTGCCCGCAGCCACGTCGCTGCGTGGTCCAGTTCCGCCTGCCCGTGGAGGTATTCGGCGATCAGTTGCGTCCGGCCGTGTTCGCCGCGATCGCCACCGACCTTACGGGGCAGCAGACGATGTCCGATTTCGTCGTGCACGCGCTCGGCTGCGGGCCGCGGGCCATCGGCTCGGTCGCGATCGACCAGATCGACTTCGGACCACCGACGATCCGCGTTGCCGACAAGCAGCGCGCGATGTTCCGCTTCTTTTCGCATTCAGATTTCGGCCACGCGGCAGTCGAGTTCTGGAAGATCAACGGCGAGTCCGACGGCAACCGCCTGACCTTCGTCGACGACCGCGCGATCGACCGTGGCTTGCGCAAGAACGAGTGGGTCGGCATGGGCGAGCGTCGAGAGTGGGATGGCATCGAGAAGGGAAGCAAGGTGTCGACGGGGGCGCACAAGGTTCAGGTCCGCGCCTGGGACCGGGTCGGCGACTGGCTGACGTCCTGGTCGAGAACCACGGTCAACGTCGAACGCTGAGTTGCGCTCATCGTTTGTCGGTCGTCGAACCGAGGCGGTCACGCACCGCTGTCCAGACGTCCGTGCCCAGCACCTGAATTTGTCCGTTGCGGTCGAGTCGCGTGCCGCTGCGCCATTGAACCCGCGGCGCCGCGTCACGCTCGAGCGGGCCGAGATCGGCGTCGAAGTCCCAGATGCGCACCACCTGCGCGGACCACGTAAGCAACGCACGGTCGTCATTGCGCAACGCCGCGCCGACCATCGACTCATCGGGGCCGAACGGGCTGCTCAGCGCCTGGCCGGTGCGGCTGTCCCACAGACGGGCACCGTTACCGCCCCAGCTCAGGACCCACCGCGCGTCGTGGCTGAGAGTCGCGCCATGCAGGGCGGGCACCTGCCAGGCCGCCGTCGGTTCACTGCGCGAAGTCTTGTCCAGGTCCCACACGCGCACGCCGCCGTGCTCATCCCAGCTCAACAACCGACGCTCGTCGCGGCTCGCCTGCGCGCCGACCACCGCGGTTCCGGCATCGTGGCGCCACTCACCGAGCGGCCGGCCGCTCGCGACGTCGAAACTGCGAAGCGTGCCATCGCTGTCCCAAGTCATTAGACGGCTGTTGCCGCGGGCGAGCGTCGCGCCGCCGATGCCGAACGGGGCCGGCGGCCATTGATTCACAAGAGCGCCGCCTGGAAGCTCCCACACGCGAACGACGCGATCTTCTGCCCACGTGACAGCACGAGTCGCATCGCTGCCGAAGGCGGCCCCGGCGACCGGCGCCGGGTGGAGCAGCACGGCGAGCGAGCGGCCGCTGTCGGCGTCCCACAGGCGCGCACTGCGGTCGTCGCCCCAGCTCAACACGCGCCGGCCGTCGCTATCGAAGGCCGCACCGCGAATGCCGAAGTCGCTTCGTTCATGGTGCATCGGGGGGGTCATTGGCTGTGCTGTGTCGACAGCAAGGATCTCGACGATGGGACCCGGGCCCCAGGTAACGACGCGCTTGCGCTCGCGATCGAAGGCGGCCCCGACGAGATCGCGCGGCAGATCGACAGCTGCGCCCACGGCGCGCGCATCGAGCCAGCGCTGCAGCCGCCCTTCGCTCGCGAGCGTCAGCACTTCGCCGTCGGCGGCACCGAAGGCGGCCTGCACAGCCGGTCCTGCGGACCTCAGGCTGGCTACGCGTACGCCATCGGAAGCATCGATGCGCCAGACGCGGGCGCTGCTCGCATCCCAGCTCAGCACTGACCGGTCGCCGGCCGCCCACATCGCACCGATCACGCCGCCGGCATGGTGAAGAGGCAGGCTCAGGGCCCTGCCGGACCCGGCGTCCCAGACGCCCGCCGTGGCGTCGTCGCTCCAGGTGAGCACGCGCGTGCCGTCGGCCGAAAAGCTCGCGCCGCGAACCACGGCGCGATGCTCGAACAGCGCGAGCCTAGCGCCATCGCGCGCATCCCACACGGCGGCCGTGCTGTCGGCACTCCAACTGAGCAGTCGCTGTCCGCTGCGATCGGGGGCCATGCCTCCGATCGTCTGTGTGTGCGACACCTGCAGCCGCTGTGCACCGCTGCGTGCGTCCCACAGCCGCGCGGTGCCGGGCCCACCGTAGTTCCAGGTCAGCAACTCCCGCCCTCCTGCGACGAAACGCGCGCCCATGAAGTTTGGAACGGTGTCGCCAGCGACACGCAAAGGGACCGTGGCCCCCTGCTTCGGGTGCCAGAGTGACACGGGCGCCTGCCGGCCCCAGAGCGCCAGTGCGTTGCCGCCGTCGGCCACCGCGCCGCCGACGATCTCTGCGGGTGCGCGCCATTCGGCCAAGCGCTGGCTGCCGTCGATCGCCCAAAGGCGCGCAACGTGTTCGCTGTCCCAGGTCAACATTTGGCGGCCGTCGGAGCTGAACACCGCACCGTCGACGCGCGCCGGGTGCTCGAGCGTCGCGCGCGGCGCGGCCTCGGGTGCTTGCCAGACGCGGACGACGCGGTCGTCGCGAATCGCGACCCGCGACTCCGATTCATCAAAGACCGGGTCGGCGGTGGACGGCGGGGCTTGGAGCCAGATCTGCGCTGTGAGCACGTCGACGACGGCGGGACCACTGCCTGCGTCGACGAGCACCTGCCAGCGCGCGCGCGGACTCGGAAACAGGCGCTGCGGGGGCACTTGGAGCGGCGCGCGAAGCACGCGCGGCGGCGTGCCGGCCGACGTCCACTGTGCCGCCGCGCCCGTGGGCGACCAGACGACGATCTGTGACGCGTCGACATCGAAGGCTGCATGGCCAATGCCGCCGGGCGGCTCGATGACGGCCTGCAGCGCCGCGTTGCCGCGCAGCAGGCGGCTGGCGAAAACGGCGCTGCGCACGTCGTCCGGGTCCTTCGACAGGGTCGCAGCCTGAGCGAAGTGGTGGAGTGCCTTCAGAGGATCGTGGCCGACATCGCGGTCCCCGATGCCGCTGATCCAGCTCAGGTCGGCCAGCCGCTCGGTGGCCTGCGCGCGCTCGCGCATGGCCCACATGCTGAGCCCGATCGCGACCACCATGCCCGCCGCGAGCCCGCCGAGCGTGAAGCGCACCCGCCGCCGCCGGGCATCGGCGCGCAGGCGATCGGCTGCACGTTCCGCCTCGCGCGCAGCGATGCAGGCCTGCAGGTACTCGCGTGGCACCGGCTCGAGCGGGATGCGGCCTTCGCGCAGCAGCGTTTCGGCATCGTCGAGACGGCTGCCACGGTGCACGAGCAGGTCGGCTGGCCGGGCCTTCTCGTCCCACTCCGCCGCCGCGCGGCGCACGCCGTCGCGCAGACGCAACCACTCGCGATCGGCATCAAGCCATTCGCGCAGCCGCTGCCACACACGGAACAGCGCCTCGTGCGCGACCTCGACGACGCGTCCCTGCGCCTCGCCGCTGCTGACCAGCAGCCGAGCGTCGACGAAGCGCCCGAGCGGGCTGTGCGCACCGGCCGGGAGGTCGTCCCATCGCACCGCCTGGCGGGTGTACTGGCCGGCGTCATTGATGCGCACCAGCGCCAGGAACGCGGCCTGCATGTCGCGCCGCTGGGCGTCGTCGAGACGGTTGATATCGACCACGCCCTCGGCTGCGCGCGCGATAGCGCCCTGCAAGCCTCCGAGCGCATCGCGGTAGGTTGCGATCGTCAGGCGGCCACCCGCCGCGTCTCGCTCCCACAACTCGCGCAGCGTGAATGCGAGCAGCGGCAAGCCGTCGTCGGTGCCGGTGTCGGCGACCAGGCGTTCGGTCAGCCCGCGCTCAACCTCCAGCCCGGCTGCCTGCGCCGGTCCTTCGATCACCTGGACCAAAGCGTCGACGCCGAGCGCACCGAGCGGCAGCGTGTCGAACGGCGCGCGAAAGCTCGGGTGCGTCTGCAGCGCCTCGAGGAAATCCGATCGCAGCGTCGCCAGCACCACCGCCTGACGGTCGGGGTCTGTGACCAGCGCCTCGACCAAGCGCAGAAAGCGCTCGGCCTGCGGTGTCGCGACGAGCGCCTCTTCGAACTGGTCGATGCTGAAGACCAGCGTCTGGTCGCCGGCGCCTGCGCCGTGTCGGAGGTCGCGCAGCCACCCGGCCCACAGCGACGCCGCGTCCGCCGGAACCGACCCGGCCTGCTCGAGCCGCGTCGCGATCGACTGCCAGTTGCCGGTCGCAGCACCGAGCGCCGAGGCGAGTGTCAGGGCCAGTTCGTCGAGTGGGCGTTGCAGTGGCCGCAGCGCCGGCAACAGGACCCAGTCGGTGCGCGCCTGCCGCAGCCGCGGCAGCAGGCCCGCGCGCAGCAGCGAGGATTTGCCGCTGCCCGACGCGCCGAGGAAGACCAGCAGCCGCGAGCCGTCAAAGCGGCGCAGCCGCGTCAGCGCATCTAGCGCAGTGCGGATCTCGCTCTCGCGGCCGAAGTACACCGCTGCGTCGGCCTCCTGGAACGCCATCAGGCCCGGATAGGGCGGGCGCGCAGGATCCAAAGCGAACAGTTGCTCTAGCCCCGCCGTGCGCAGGCCGCGCAGCAACCGGGCGAACGCCCCGGCGCGATCGGTGGTGGCGTCGATGACCTGCAACTCGGCAAGCGGCGCGCGCAGGCGACACGCGTCGATGCGCAGCGGGAAGATCAGCTTGCCCAGGGCCCGCGCGTGCGTGATCTCGGCGAAACACCAGTCCGACTCCATCGACGCCTCGCTACACAGCACGATCACAGCGTGGCAGGCACGCAGCTGGCGATAGAGCTCTTGCTCCCAGTGGCGGCCGGCAGGAATGCCGTCAGCCGGGTCGAAGTCGAGGAAGAGCGAGCGGTAGCCCTGTTCGTACAGCCAGGTCTTCAGCTCGTCCGCGAAGGCATCGTCGCGGCTGCTGTGGCTGATGAAGATCGCGCTCACGCCACGGCCACCATCCGGCGATACGACGCTGCGACACCCGTCGATGGCTGCGACCTGCAGTGCGTGCGGCTGCGCCTCATGGGCAATGATCGCGCATCCCGGCCAAGGCCGACAAGGGGCCTGCCTGCGCTTGGAGCGGCCCGAGCAGCAGACCGCGGTTGAAGGCTCAGTGGGATTCGCCCAACTGCCCAAGGATCGCCGGATTTTCCAACGTGCTGGTGTCCTGGGTGATGGCTTCCCCCTTGGCGATGCTGCGCAGCAGGCGCCGCATGATCTTGCCGCTGCGGGTCTTCGGCAGGTTGTCGCCGAAACGGATGTCCTTCGGCTTGGCGATCGGGCCGATCTCCTTGCCGACCCAGGCTCGCAACTGGGCCGCGATTTGCTTGGCTTCGTCGCCGGTCGGGCGTGACCGTTTCAGCACCACGAAGGCGCAGATCGCTTCTCCCGTGGTGTCGTCGGGTCGGCCCACCACCGCGGCTTCGGCCACCAGTTCGGTGCAGCTCACCAACGCGCTTTCGATTTCCATCGTGCCCATGCGGTGGCCACTGACATTCAACACATCGTCGATTCGGCCGGTGATGGTGAAGTAGCCCGTTTCCTTGTCGCGGATGGCGCCGTCCCCCGCCAGGTAGTAGCCCTTCAATTCAGGCGGAAAGTAACTCTGCTTGAAGCGCTCCGGGTCGCCGTAGATGGTGCGGATCATGCTGGGGAACGGCTTCTTGATGACGAGAATGCCGCCCTGGCCGTTCGGCACATCGTTGCCGGCTTCGTCGACCACCGCCGCGTCGATGCCAGGGAACGGCAACGTGCACGAGCCCGGCACCATCGGTGTGGCCCCGGGCAACGGCGTGATCACATGACCACCCGTCTCCGTTTGCCAGAAGGTGTCGACCACCGGGCAACGGCCACCACCCACATGCTGGTAATACCACTCCCAGGCTGCCGGGTTGATCGGTTCGCCCACCGTGCCCAGGATGCGCAGGCTGGTGAGGTCAGATCGATCGGGATGAACCTCGGCCTTGGCCTCGGCTGCCTTGATCAGTGAGCGGATCGCCGTCGGCGCGGTGTAGAAGATCGTGACCTTGTGCTTGTCGCACACCTGCCAGAAGCGATCCGGCCCGGGGTGGCTGGGCACGCCCTCGAAGATCACGGAGGTGGCGCCGTTGGCGAGTG
>JBDSMV010000319.1:0-6627 GCA_039915715.1 Rubrivivax sp.
CTGGCGGTGCTCGGCGGCTCGCTGACGCTGTCCGGCGCCAACCTCTACAGCGGCACCGGCTGGTGCGCGTGGCGCCGGGCAGCTTCGTGTTCCAGCTGGTCGATGCCGGCATCACCGCAGGCGCCAGCTGTGCACTGCTGCAATTCGACCCGATCGAAGGCTTTTCGGCCGCGGACTTCAGCTTCGTCGGTCTGGCCGGCAGCATCGCGATCGGCAACGGCAGCCTCGGCTTCACCGCCGCGGTGCCCGAGCCGGCTGCCGCGTTGTTGTTCGCCGCGGGGCTGCTGTGCCTCGTGCGGGTTCGCAAGTCGGTCGTCGGCGCTGCTGCCACGAGAAGCCGGGCATGAACCCGCATCTGGCTTGCCAATGCTGATTGCGCCGAGGACTTCGAGACCATGCCGATGACCGGTGCCGAGCCCGCCGCGGTCCTGGTGTCGAACGGTGCGACTCGGCAACGGAGCTGGCCACGTGGCTTGCGCGACACAATGCCGAGTCATGAAGATCCTGATCCTGGGGGCTGGGCGTGTCGGTGAAAGCGTGGCCGAGAGCCTGCTGTCCGAACGCAACGACATCACCCTGATCGACACCGACCCGCACCGCCTGCGCAAGCTGCAGGACCGCCTGGACCTGCGCGGGGTGGTGGGCAACGGCATCCAGCCGAGCGTGCTGCAGGAAGCCGGCATCGCCGATGCCGACATGCTGATCGCGTGCTCGGCCATGGACGAAACCAACCTGGTGGCCTGCAAGGTGGCGCACACGCTGTTCAGCGTGCCCACCACGATCGCCCGCGTGCGCAGCCCCGAGTTCGCCAACGGCAGCCCAATGCTGGAAAAGAACGGCGGCTTCGCGGTCGACCAGATCATCTGCCCCGAGCAAACCGTCACCGCCTACATCCAGAAGCTGGTGCAGTACCCCGAAGCGCTGCAGGTGCTGGAATTCGCGCACGGGCTCGTGAGCCTGATCGCGGTGCGGGCGGTGCCTGGCGGCCCGCTCGTGCAGCACAGCCTGGGCGAGATCCCTTCGCTGGTGCCGGGCGCCGAGATGCGCATCGTGGCCATCTACCGCAACGACCAGGCGCTGATTGCGATCGACGGCGACACCCGCATCCTGCCCGGCGATGAAGTCTTTGTGCTGGCCGCGACGGCGCACATCCGCACCGTGCTGGGCTCGCTGCGCAAGGCGGGCAGGCCCGTCAAGCGATTGATGATCGCCGGCGGCGGCCGGGTCGGGCTGCGGCTGGCGCGGCAGCTGGGCGACAGCTACGCATTGAAGATCGTCGAAACCAGTGCCGAGCGCTGCGAGTACCTGGCGACGCAACTGCCGTCGAGCGTGATGGTGTTGAACGGCGACAGCACCGACGAAGACCTGCTGGAAGACGAGAACGTGCAGGACATGGACCTGTTCCTGGCGCTCACCAGCGACGACGAGGACAACATCATGGCCTGCCTGATGGCCAAGCGCATGGGGGCGCAGCGGGTCTTCGCGCTCATCAATCGCAAGGCCTATGCCGACCTGGTTCAGGGCACGCAGATCGACATCGCGATCTCGCCGAGCCACACCGTGATCGGCGAGTTGCTGGCCTATGTGCGGCGCGGCGATGTCGAAGCCGTGCACAGCCTGCGCCGCGGCGCTGCCGAGGCGCTGGAAGGCATCGTGCGCGGCGACAAAAAAACCTGTCGCATGGCCGGCCGGCGCGTCGACGAGATCGAACTGCCCGAAGGCGCGCAGATCGGCGCCGTGGTGCGCGGGCTGCATCTGGCCGATGGCAGCGTGGCCGAGAACGCCAAGCCGGTGGTGATGATGGCGCACCACGACACCGTGATCCACCCCCACGACCACGTGATCGTCTTCATCCCGCGCAAGCGCAACATCAGGGCGGTCGAGAAGCTGTTTCAGGTCAGCGCCACCTTCTTTGGTTGAGTGCGTTTCCCGGACGGGTGTTGCATTCAAAAACGCATCGTTTGATGCATTTACAGATGTGGACTGAGTGCCCGTCAGTCGGAGATACCGATGCGAACCACCGTGACGCTCGACGACGAATTGTTGGCCGAAGCCGGTGCTGCCATGGGCGCCACCGAACGTGCTGCGCTGTTGCACGAGGGCTTGAAACTCATCGTGCAGCATGAAGCGGCGCGGCGCCTGATCGTGCTCGGCGGCACGATGCCCGATGCCGAATCGGCGCCCAGGCCCCGCTCATCGCCTGCCCGCCCGGCGAAGCCCGCGCAGCGCAAGGCCGGCAGGTGATCCTCGTCGATTCCTCAGTATGGATCGATCACTTCAGGCACGGGGACGCCGAGCTTTCTGCCCTGGTGGGTGCGGTCGTGGTCATGTCTCATCCCTTCGTGGTCGGAGAACTCGCCTGCGGCAACCTGTCGCAGCGCGGCGCGGTGGTGACCACTCTGTCGCGTCTGCCATCGACGCCCGTGGTGGCGCACGACCAGGTTCTGGCCTTCGTCGAACGCCATCTGCCGATGGGGCGCGGCATCGGCTGGGTCGACGCCCACCTGCTCGCCAGCACGCTCGTCGCGGGCCGGGTGTCACTGGGTCGCGCGACAAACGTCTGGCTGCCGCCGCCGCCGAACGCGGTGTGGCCTACACCCATGGCGTTTGCTGATGGCCGACTCGACGGGCCCCGGGGACTCGCAGTGAGGGTGCGGGCTTCGCTCGGCAGGCCTTAATTTGCGTCACTTCCTCCCCGTCTTCGTCGTTCTCGGCGGCGTGCTGATCCTGTTTTCGCTGACGATGTCGGTGCCGCTGGCTTTCGCTTATGCCGGAGGCGACGCCGCTTTGTTCGCCTACAGCGAATCGCTGCTGGTCACGCTCGGCGTCGGCTTGCTGCTGTTCTTCGGTTGCCGCTGGCCAGACCGCAATCGCAAGCGGCGCGAGCTGCAGCCGCGCGACGGCTTTCTTCTGGTGACGCTGGTGTGGTCGGTGCTGCCGGCTTTCGGCGCGTTGCCGCTGATGCTGCACCTGCCCGAGTTGAGCTTCACCGATGCCTATTTCGAAGCCGTCTCGGGCCTGACCGCCACAGGAGCCACGGTGTTGACCGGGCTCGAGCGATTGCCGCCATCGATCAACATCTGGCGCTGTTTCATGATGCTGGTGGGTGGCATGGGCATCCTGGTGCTGGCGGTGGCGATCCTGCCGATGCTGGGGGTCGGCGGCAGCCAGATCTTCAAGGCCGAAACGCCGGGTCCGATGAAGGACGAGAAGCTCACGCCACGCATCGCCGAAACCGCGCGCGGCTTGTGGACCGTCTACTTCGGCATCGCGCTGGCGTGCCTGCTGGCCTACCGCTGGGCCGGTCTCGACTGGCCCGACGCCTTCATGCAGATGTGTTCGACCATGGCGCTCGGCGGCTTCACCGCCTACGACGCCAGCTATGCGGCTTTCGATGCGGCCGCGGTCGAAGGCGTGGCGATCGCCTTCATGTTCATTGCCGGCATCAACTACGCGCTCTACTTCATGGCGTGGCGGCGACGCTCGCTGCGCGGCCTGCGTCACAACCCCGAGGTGCGCGCCTTTCTGATCGTGGTGCTGGCAGCCACCTACGCCATCGCAGTGCTGTTGCGGGTCGAAGACATCTACGGCGACTTCGCCGTCGCGCTGCGCCATGCCGCGTTCCAGGTCACGTCGGTGGCCACCACCACCGGCTTCGCCACCGTCGACTATGCGCAGTGGCCCGCGGTGGCGCCGGTGCTGATGCTGTTCCTGGGCATGTTCGCCACCTGCGCCGGCAGCACCGGCGGCGGCATCAAGATGCTGCGCGCGCTGCTGCTGCTGCGCCAGGCCGGCAACGAGCTGCACCGGATCGTGCACCCGCGGGCCGTCTCGCCGGTGCGGATCGGCGCCACGGTGGTCGATCCGCGGGTGTTGCAGTCGGTGCTGGCCTTCATGCTGATCTACGGCGCGGTGCTGGTGGTGGTGACGCTGTTGTTGCTGGCCAGTGGTCTCGACATGGTCACCGCCTTCACCGCGGCGCTGGCCTGCCTCAACAACATCGGGCCCGGTCTGGGTGGGGTCGGCCCGGCCGCCACCTACCAGGGGCTCGGCGACTTTCCGACCTGGGTTTGCAGCATCACGATGCTGCTGGGTCGCCTGGAGCTGTTCGCGGTGCTGGTGTTGTTCACGCGCGGGTTCTGGCGCAAATAAGGACGGCACCGGGACGCCGCGCGCAAGTGAGATGCTCGGGGTTGTCGATGCGCCCCGACGGCGCGAGGAGCCGACGATGAACGATGCCACCCTGAGCACCCCGCAGCACCTGCTGGCGGCCTACACCGCGGCAGTGCTGGCGCGCGATGTCGATGCATTCGTGCAGCTGTACGACGACGAGGTGCAAGTGTTCGACACCTGGGGCACCTGGTCGTACGAAGGCAAGACCGCATGGCGGCCGATGATCGAAGGGTGGTTCGGCTCGCTGGGTGACGAGCGCCTGCAGGTCGACTTCCGCGAGGTGAAGGTAACGGCTGCCGGCGACTTCGCCGGGCTCCGCGCGACGGTCGTCTATACCGCGGTGTCGGCGCAAGGGCAGAACCTGCGGGCCATGCACAACCGCTTGACGTGGCTGCTGCAGCGGCGCGGCGCTGCCTGGTCGGTGCTGCACGAGCACACCTCGGTTCCCGTGGGCTTCGACGACATGAAGGCCATCCTGCAAAGGCCCGGCGCGTTTTAGATGTGCCACGGGCCGCGGCGCTTGCCGGGTCTGCGCATCGGGTCGGAGGACGGGGTCTGCGAGACTGTCGCCCCCGCAACCGGAGACGTGGATGACCCCTGATGCTTGCTGCTCCAGCCGACATGGCTGGTTGACCCGATCCTTGACAGTGCCGCTGGCGTCGGCCGCGTTGCTGGTCTCGCTGGCCACTCCGGCCCGCGCCGCCGATGCCCCTGCTGCCGCTGCCTGGCCCACCAAGCCGGTGAAGATCCTGGTGGGGTTTCCCGGCGGCTCGACCCCCGACGTGGCCGCGCGGGTGCTGGCCGAGTCGCTGGCCAAGGTGCTGGGGCAGCCGGTGATCGTCGACAACCGACCCGGCGCGTCGGGCAACGTCGCTGCCGACCAGGTCGCCAAGGCCACCGACGACCACACGCTCGGCATCGTCATCAACGGCAACCTGACATCGGCCAAGCTGCTGAACCCGAAGCTGCCGTTCGACCCGGCCACCGACTTCAGCCTGATCTCGCTGGTGGCGACCGCGCCGTTGCTGCTGGTGACGCCGGCGGGCCTGCCCGAAGGCAAGTCGTTCATCACCGCCGCGCAGCAGGCCGGCGGCACGTGGAACTACGGCTCGGTGGGCATCGGCTCGGTCGGTCACCTGGGGATGGAGCTGATCAAGAGCCGGGTGCCGGGCATGGCGCCGGTGCATGTGCCCTACAACGGCAACCCGGCGGTGGTCACCGCACTGATCGGCGGGCAGGTGCAGATGGCGTTGATGCCGCCGGGCATCGCGCTGCCGCAGGTCAAGGCCGGCAAGCTGCACGCGGTGGGGCTGGCCGGGGGCCGCAGCACGCTGGCCCCGGACGTGCAGTCGCTGTCGGAGCTGGGCGTGAAGATGGACCCGCCGTTGGAGGTCTGGGTGGCGCTGGTGGGCCCGGCCAAGCTCAGCAAGGCCGCGCTGGCGCGGCTGTCGGCCGAGGTGCCGGCCCTGGTGCGCGAAGGCGAAGCCCGGCAGCGGCTGTTCAGTGCGGGCTGGCAGGCGCAGGGCAGCCTGCCCGAGGTGCTGCGGGCGCGTGTCAAGACCGAAGGCGCCCTGCTGGGCGGCATCATCAAGTCGCAGGGCATCAAGATCGAATGATTTGGCCCCCACGCTCCCTGACGGTCGTGAACTTGGTGCCCCCACGCTCCATGGCGGTCGCTGCCCCCCGAGGGGGCGTTCGCCTGCAGCCCGGCAAAGCCGGTTCCGCGGCTTTTCTCGGTTAGGCGGCGCGACGCTTCGCTCGCGCGTCAGGATGGTGAATGCGGTGATTCACGAGGCGGCGCGCGAGACGGCGGTGTTTGGCGTCTTCCACGTGCTGGTCGTAGGCGGCGGGCCTGCCGGTCTGGCAGCGGCGGTCAGCGCGGCGCGGCATGGGGCGCGCACGTTGCTGGTCGAACGCTATGGGTTCCTGGGCGGCATGGGCACCGCCGGCGGCGTCACCAACTTCGCCGGGTTGTATGGCCGCCGTGGCGGGCAGATGCAGCAACTGGTGCATGGCGTCGTCGACGGGCTGCTGGACCGGATCGACGCGCTGGGTGGCTTGAATGCACCGCAGGACGGACTGCAGGGCCGCATCCGCGTGCGCTCCTACGATGTCGCCGCCTACAAGTGCGCGGCCGACCAATGGTTGCTGGCGCATCGGGTGCAGCTGCTGTTCCACGCACTGGCGGTGGCGGTGCAGGTCGAAGCCGGGCGCATCGCAGCAGTGATCGTCGAAACCCGCTCCGGCCGCCGCGCCATCCGCGCCGCGCAGGTCATCGACTGCTCCGGCGACGCCGACATCGCCCACCTGGCCGGGGTGCCCTACGAACTCGGCGACGGTGCCGGCGACGCGCTCTACCCCAGCACCATGTTCCGGATCGGCAATGTCGACGCCCCGCGGGCGCAGGCCGCGATCGGCGAATTCAAGGCCATCGACGCGCTGATGGACGCCGCC
>JBDSMV010000328.1:0-3595 GCA_039915715.1 Rubrivivax sp.
CGCAAGCCATCACCGGCGCCACGGTCACCAATGGCGCCACCCCCAACGCCACGTTGACGATCCAGAACGTTCGCGTCGGCGCCACCACCACCAACTACCAAGTCGCCAACACCGGCACCACCGGGCCGAGCCTGCGCGGCGCCATCCAGACCACCGTCAACGGCGCCAACCTGACCGACTCGCGCCTGTCAGGCGCGGGGGTCACTCCCAGCAACTACAACACCGGCGCGCCGGGCAGCAACAGCGGCAACCTGGGCGTGACCTTCACAGCGGTCAGCGCCGGTGCGCTGGCGCCGCTGACAGGGCAGGTGCTGAATCTGACCAGCAACTTCTCCAACATCGGCGACCAAAAGCTCAACATCGTGCTGGCCAGTGGTGCTGCGGCCTTCAACGCGGCGGTCGGCAACACCACGCCTTCGCCAGTGGTGGTTGCCAACCAGCGCGTGGGCGGCAGCAACAGCACCGCGTTGACGGTGATGAACCAGGCGCCGGCGGGTTCGTTCAGCGAAGACTTGAACGCGGCCTTCGGTGCCAACACCGGCGCCGTCACCAACAACGGCGGTGCGGTGTCGCAACTGTTGGCCGGTGGCAGCAACGCCGCGGCTCTGAGTGTCGGCGTCAACACCGCCACAGCAGGTGTTCGCAGCGGCACCGTGACGCTCAACTACCAGACCAACGGCACGGTGGGCGGCACATCCAACGGTCTGGGCGTGGCCGGCGCCAATGGCCCGCAGGTCATCAACGTCAGCGGCAATGTCTACCAGGCCGCCAGCGGCCAACTCGTCACTGCGCCGCTGAACTTCGGCACCGTGCAGGTCGGCCAGGTCGTGAGCCAGAACCTGCAGGTGACCAACAACGCTGCCGGTCCTGCCGGCTTCGTCGAGGACCTGAATGCCAGCTTCGGCGCGGCCACCGGCACCGGTGCCGGCCTCATCAGCGGCAGCGGCAGCTTGAGCGGCATCACCGCCGGCAGCACCAGCAATGCCGGCAACGGCGCACTGACGGTGGCGGTCAACACCAGCAGCGCCGGCAGCGTCAACGGCAGCATCGCGGTCAACTACTTCAGCGCCGGCGCGGTCAATGGGGTCAGCAACGGACTCGGAACCTTGGCGGTGGGGGCGCAAGGCTACGGCGTGCAGGGCACCATCCAGGCGATGGGCAACGTCATCAACCAGGCCAGCCCGCAGATCAACAACGGGTCGGTCGTCAATCTGGGTGCGGCGCGGGTCGGTGGGGCGGCACTTGCCGGCACGGTCAGCGTCACCAACGTGGCGACGGCGTCGCCGCAGGCGGCACTGAACGCGTCGATCGCGCCGACCAGCGGGCCGATCACTGCGTCGGGCAGCTTCAACCTGCTGAACCCCGGCGCCACCAATGCGAGCTCGCTGCAGGTGGGTTTGTCGACCGCGGTCGCTGGCAACTACACCGGCGCCAATGCGGGTCAGGCCACACTGCAGTTCGTCTCCGACGCCAGCAATGTCGGCAACTGCGCGCCCAATTGCCAGATGAACCTGGCACCGCAAACGGTGGCGGTGGCCGGCAAGGTTTATGCGGTGGCGGTGGGCCAGACACCCACCACCGCGCTCGACTTCGGCGTGGTTCGGGTGGGCGACACGGTCAGCGCCCGCAACATCGTGGTCAACAACACGGCTGCGGTGCAGGGGTTGAACGACACGTTGCGGGCCAATGTGGCGATCTCAGCCGGCGCGGCGCCGTTCGGCGCGCCGGCCAGCGTCGGGGGCATCGCTGCGCAGACCGGCAGCACGGTCGCTGTCGGCCTCGACACCAGCACCGCCGGTGTCTTCAGCCGCAGTGCCAGTGTCAGTTTCCTGAGCCAGAACCCGGACCTGGCCGATGTCTCGGCCGGTGCCACCGCCACCGTGGCCTTGGCGGCGCAGATCAACAACCTGGCCAACGGCGACTTCGGCTTCCTGTCGGGCCTGGGCACGCTGACGAACAGCGGCAGCAACTACCTGCTCGACCTGGGCACCGTGACGCTCGGCGATATGGTGGCCACGAGCCTGCAATTCGCCAACAGCGTGGCCGGGCCGGCCGACGCCTTGTCGGGCCTGTTCGACCTGATGGCTGCCGACGACTTCAACTACAGCGGCTTCAACGCCATCAGCAACCTGGCGGCCGGGCAGGCCATCGGCGGCTTCAACATCGACTGGTTTGCCGCCGCGGTGGGCATGTTCAGCGACACCGTGGTCTTCAACGGCGTGGGCACCAATGCATCGGACCCGGTGGGCCTGGCGCAGACGCGGCAGTTGACGATCCGCGCCAACGTGGTCAGCGGCGGCCCGGGAGCCGTGCCCGAGCCGGGCAGCCTGTCGCTGCTGCTGGCGGCGGCGCTGGCCGGGTTGCTGACGCGCCGCAAGATGGCGGTGCGCCGCTCGGGCAGCGCGGCGGAGCAGCCGGCGTGAAGGCGTGGCAGTTCGGGGTCACGACCGCGCTGGGCGTGGCGGCGCTGGGCCTGGTGACGACCGAGGTCGTGCTGGCGTCCGGCAACCGCACGCTGCAGGCAGAGATCAACCAGCGCCAGCAATACCTGCAGCAGTCGGTTCAGCTTGAAGGGCTGTACCGCGAAATGGTGCGGGCGCTGGCCGAGCGCGCCGCCAGCAGTGGCGATGACGCCCTGCGCGACCTGTTGGCGCACAACGGCATCCGCTATTCCGTCGACGTGCCAGCGCCTGCTCCCGCTGCAGCCCTGCCCGACGTGCCCGCGCGCAAGCCCACCCGTTGAAGATGAGGCTCTCCATGCAGTCACCTTCCGTTGTTCCCCTGTCCCGCACCCATTCGGCTGGCGGTGCGACATCTGCGACTGCAGGCCCGCCGGCCGCAGGGCGGCTCGACCCGATCGATCCGATCGACCGGATCGCCGAAAGCGGTGCCGCCGTAGCGGCAGTAACTGCCAACCAGACAGTCAGATTTGCACCGGCTGGCGCCGCCAAGCCAGCGCGCGCAGCAGTGTCCACCGCGCTCGCATCCGGACACAGCGCCTTCACGCCGCTGCTGTTGGGGCTGCTGGCGCTGTGCGGCCTGCTGGGCCAGCAAAGCTTCACCGCCTACCAGGACCGCCAAGGACTGTTGGCGGCACAGGCCGGGCAGCAGACCTCGGTCGACAGCGCGGCCAAACTTCGTGCGTCACTCGACACCCTGGCTGCCGACACCCAGCGTCTGGCCACGGCCGGCAATGCCGGCGCCGCGGCGCTGGTGGCGCAATTAAGGCAGCGCGGCATCACCATCGACCCCAACGCGGCAGCCGCCGCGCCGGTACAGACCGCGCCGCGCTGACCCCCGCCGTCCGGTCGGTTTGCCGTTATCGGCACCCCGCCCGCTTCACCCTGCAATGGGGGGGATAGGCGGTGAGCGTGACAAACACCCTCCAGATTCGCGGGATCGGCGTCTATGCTGATCCCCGATGGATTCGATGCTGCCCGGTCCCGACCCGCGACCCGACACGGCTTCCGCCGACCGTGCGGCACGCATGGGCGCCCGCCCGCCGTTGCCGGTGGCCGGCAGCCATGCCATGGCGGGCGATGCCGCCCTTGCCAGTGTCCGCTGGCGCGTGCTGCTGCTGGGGCGAGTTGATGCC
>JBDSMV010000346.1:0-4843 GCA_039915715.1 Rubrivivax sp.
GCCACCGAGTCGCCGCCGCGCATCAGCATGTCGGGGTCGGCCACGTGGCTGCGCACCCAGCGGCTGACCGCAATCAACTCCGGCGGGCGGATCCGACCGTCGTTGTCGGTGTCGATCAGGTCGAGGGTGCGGGGATCGATTTCGATGCCGCGCGTGGGGCAGGCCAGCGCCACCCACAGCTTCTGGTCCAGGTGCTCCAGGTTGACGATGTCTGCACCGTTCCTGATCACGACCTGGTCGACCCCGCCGGCGCGCATGAACGCCCAACGGTGGGCGGACGGCGCCGGCTCTTTCATTGCAGCCACGGTCAGCGGATCTTGCAGGCTTCGGTTTCCATCTGCGTCACCAGGGCGTCCATCTGGTCGATCACCGCCTGCACGGTGCCGCGCTCGGTCAGGTCGACGCCAGCCTTCTTCAGCTGCGCCATCGGGTGGTCGTTGCCGCCGCTGCCGAGCAGGGTCAGATAGCGCTCGGTGGCGAACTTTCTTTCCGACTCGCCTCCGGTGGTCATCGTCTTGTAGATCTGGGCCGAAGATGCGAAGCAGGTTGCGTATTGGTAGACGTAGTAGGGCGAATTGAAGAAGTGCGGGATGCGGGCCCAGGTGAATTTGTAGAAGTCGTCGATCGTCACCGCGTCGCCGTAGTAGGTCTTCAGCAGCCCCAGGTAGAGCGTATTCAGCACCTCGGTGGTGACGGGCTCGCCGGATTCGATCAGGCGGTGCGCCCGGAGCTCGAAATCGGCGAACAGCACCTGCGTGTAGAAAGTGCCGACGATGGCATCGACAGCCTGCTGCAGCAACAGAAAACGCTCCTTCGGGTCTTGCGTATCGGCCAGCAGCTGGTCCAGCAGGAAGCGTTCGCTGGTGGTGGACGCCACCTCGGCGACGAAGATCGTGTAGTCGGCGGTGACGAAGGGCTGGTGCTCGTAAGACAGCACCGTGTGAATCGCGTGGCCGCCTTCGTGCGCCAGCGTGAAGACCGAGTCGAGCGTGTCGTTGTAGTTCAGCAGTTGATAGGGGCCGACACCGTAGACCCCGGCGCTGTAGGCACCGCTGCGTTTGCCTTCGTTTTCATAAACGTCGATGCGGCCGCCCGAGACCAAGGTTCGGTACTTGGCCAAGTAGTCGGTACCCAGTGGTGCCACCGATGCCAGCACGTCCTTGCTGGCTGCGGCGTAGGGATAGATGCGGTCACTGCGAAAGATCGGCGCGGTGCAGTCGTACAGGTGGTAGGTGGGCAGCTTCAGCAGTGTCTGGCGCAGCCGCATGTAGCGCTGCAGCGGGGCGGTGCCGGCCCGGGTGGCCTCGATCAGGTTCGTCACCACACTCGGGGGAATCGCATCCCCGTCCAGCGCTGCGTCGAGCGTGGTCGTGAAGTCGCGAGCCTGGGCGACGAACCAGTCGCGCTGCATCAGGCCCTCGTAGATCGCGGCAAAGGTGTGGGCCGTGGCGCCGTAGGTGTTGACGAACGCGTCGGCGGCCTTGGCACGGTCGGCCTGGAGCGGGTTGCGGTCCAGCAGTTCGCGATAGGTGCCCGGCGTCAACTTGACCTCCGTGCCATCGGCCAGCGTGATCTGCGGGAACCGGATGTCGGAGGTGCTGAGTTCCTGGAAGATGGCCCTGGGTGCCCGGTTCAGCAGTCCGGCCAGTGACAGCAACCGTTCGCCCTGTTCGTCCAGCACATGTGCCTTGCGGCGGTAGTTGTCCAGGATCGTGAATCGATAGGACGCCAGGGCCGGGGTGGCGTCGATCCACTGCGTCATCTCCGCTTCCGGGATGGCCAGCAATTCCGGTGTGAACCATGCCGTGGCGGTGTCGAACTTGGACAACGCCGACCCTACTCGCTGGAAGCGACCGGCCACGTCCGGGTCGGTGGTGGCCACGTCGCGCTGCAACTGCGGGTAGCGGTAGATGCGGTATTGCAGCTGGCCGATGCAGTCGAAGGCCTGGTAGGCAGTCAACAGCGCCTGCGGGCCGTTGGCGAGCGTGCCCTTCAGCGCCACGAAAGCGTCCGCAAGCCGGCCCATCTCGAGCATGCCGGCTTCCCAAGCGGGCCAGTCGGCATAGATGGGGCTGAAATCCCAGCGGTACTGCGCCGCAATCTCGGCGCGGTTGCGGGTCTGGGGTTTTGTTCCAGCAACCGCTGGGGCCGTGACCTCCGGGGCCGCGGAAGCAGCGGTGGTAGCGGCTGAAGCGGCTGAAGCGGCCTGTGCGATCGATGGGTCAGCGGACATGAACAGCAGTGCCGCGCAGACTGCGGTCAGCGGGGTGGTTTGAAAACGGTTTGAGGGCTCGAGGCGTTCTCAACCGCGGTTTAGGCCACCGGCATCGGTCGAGACGGCGTCGTCGCAGTGCTGCGGCACCTCGAATCCGCGCTTGGGGTCGTCGACCGCTTCGGTCTTGATGACCGGCGCATGAGAAGCCACGCTGCCGAACATCGAAGCGAAGGCCACGTCGGCTGCATCGCGCCCGGTGCCGAAGCGCACGAAGCCGAGCGGAATGCCGGTGCCAGAGGCGTCGAAGATGTACCAGCGCTGGCCCAGGAAGACCTCGACATAGGCGTGGAAGTCGGGGGGGCCAAGCGCCGGGTCGGCACCGTAGTCGGTGCCGGTGGCCAGCCGGGCGGGGAGGTTGACCGCCCGGCACAACGCGATCATCAGGTGTGCGAAGTCTCGGCACACGCCGACCCGCTCGATCAATGTGTCGACCGCCGAGGTCGTCGAAGTTGAACTGTTGGACGTGAAAGTGACATGCTTCTGCACCCAGGCCTGAATCGCCAGCACCCGCGAATAGCCGCGCGGCAGGGCGCCGAACTCGTTCTGTGCGAACTGCAGCAGACGGTCCGACTGGCAGTACCGGCTCGGAAAGATGTAGTCCAGCGCACTGGCTGGCATGTCACAAACCGAGGTTTCGGTAATCGTCGCCGGGTCGTCCCGGTAGTGCTGCAGGTCGAGCGTGGCGCTGTACGACAGGGCCAGGTCTCCGGGCTCGGCATGCAGTCGCAGGTAGCGGGTGCCATTGACCGGATCGGTGTCGATGCTGTGCGCCACGTCCTGGCTCAGTGTCAGGTGCTCTTCGACCACGGTCTGACGTGCCGTCTTGGCGGCATGCACGTTGAAGACGAAATCGGCGCCGCCCGTGTTGACCTCGTAGGTGAGGGCGATCTGGAGTTGCATGCGGATCATGGGAATGCTCGGGGGCCAGAAGGAGAGTCAAAAAAAGCGCGAGGTGCCAGAGGCACCCCGCATGGAACAACTTGAAGAGCGACTGTCGACAAGGCCGTCACTGCGGCCCTGCAAGCATCAAGGCCGCACGACTATCTGGTTCTTGACAGACTTCACACCCTTGACATTGCTGGCGATCTTCTCGGCCATGTTGCGCTCGGTCGACGACTTCGCGAAGCCCGACAGCATCACCGTGCCGTTCAAGGTGTCGACGCCGATTGCGGCTGCGTCGACCGTCTTGTCGGCCACCATCTTGGCTTTGACCTCGGTCGTCAGCACGCTGTCGTCGAAGTAGGCCCCAGTGGACTGCTGGTCGCGGATCACCGAACAACCGGTGACGGTGCCCAACAAAGCAACCGAGGTGATGAGTGCGGCGAGGGTGGGGCGAATGATCATGGAAATGCTCCGTGAAGTAATTGTTGTCGTGGATGGGATAGGGAAGGGTTGCGACGGCCAGGGTGAGGAACCCGGCTTCTGCGCAATCAGGGCCTGCGGAACATGCCGAACAGGAAGCTCAGCACAGCCAGCACGATGAAGACAAAGAACAGGATCTTGGCGATCCCGACTGCACCAGCGGCGATGCCGCCAAACCCGAACAGGGCAGCAATCAAGGCGATGACCAGGAAGATGACAGCGTAGTGCAGCATGGAGGACTCCTCGGGTGGGATGACGGTTCGGGTCCGCGGGCGGTGGTCCGAAACGGGTCTGTGAAGCGTGGCGCAAGTGTCCGGCCCCCGGCGCGGGCACGACGATCAGCGCATCGGTGCAAGCGCCGTGAGGCGCGGGCGACATCGGCCGTAGGACAGAGCCCACAGCCGTGCTGAACCGATGGGTGGACCCCGCAACTTAGTGCGACAGCAGCTCGCCCAGGGGTTTCAGGTTGTCGGATCGGTCGCAGACGGTCTTGACCATCAACAGGATCGGCATGCCGAGCACCAGGCCCCAGACCCCCCAGATCCAGCCGAAGGTCAACACACCGACGAACACCGCCACGGCATTCATTCGGCTCGCACGGCTGGTTAGCCACGGCATCAGCAGATAACCCGAGATGGTGTGCAACACCACCGAAATTGCCGCCAGCAGCAGCGCCATGTCGACCGTGCCGAATTGCAGAAACCCGACCAGCGCCGAGCCGGCCGTGAGCACCAGCGCACCGATGTACGGCACGAAGTTCAGCACGAAGGCAATCAGGCCCCAGATCGCAGCGTGTTCGACCCCGAGTGCCCAGAACGCCAGCCCGGTGCAGATTCCCACCAGGATGCTGATCCAGACCTGCACCAGCAGGTAGCGCTGAATCTGGTCCGTGATCTCGTCCAGCGCGGCCACGGTGATTTTCTTGCGCGCCAGCGTCGGCCCCGCCAGCTTGACCATCTTGCGCCTGAAAGTGTCCCCCGACGCCAGCAGGAAGAAGGTCACGAACAGCACCACCACCGCCTGCAGCAGGCCGGAGCCGATGCTCGGCATCTGCGTCAGCAGGTAGTCCTTGAAGTCGAAGCTGGGGCGGGCGATCTGCACCTTGGTGACCCCGCGGGCCGCAGGTGCTGCGGCTTCTGCAGCGGCCTGTTCCAGTTGCGCGGCGGCCTTCTGAACCTTGTCCAGTGCCGTATCGGGCCCTCGCCG